>JAGWPI010000367.1 GCA_028877005.1 Bacteroidota bacterium
ACTGATTAAGAGGTAATTTTTCTCAGGAAATATTTTAACTATTTTTAATCCTTTCATTTTAACACGGTCATTACCCATACGGCCTGCCATTCTCATTCCTTTAAATACTCGGGAAGGATAAGATGAACCACCAATTGAACCGGGTGCTCTTGAACGATCATGCTGACCATGTGATGCTTCACCAACACCACTAAAACCATGGCGTTTTACTACACCTTGAAAACCTTTACCTTTGGTAGTACCAATAACTTCAACGGTTTCTCCTTCTGAGAAAATATCGAGAGTGATAGTTTCGCCTAATGCTTTTTCAATGGTATAGTTGCGAAATTCTTTAATAAATCTTTTAGGAGCAGTTTGAGCTTTTACGAAGTGATTTAGCTCAGATTTAGTGGAGTGCTTTTCTTTTTTATCAGTGAAGCCAATTTGCAGGGCCTCATATCCGTCTGTTTCTTTGGTTTTTACCTGTGTAACCACGCAAGGGCCAGCCTCTATAATGGTACACGCCACCTGTTTGCCATCTTGGGCAAAAATGCTGGTCATTCCAATTTTCTTTCCAATAATACCTTTCATGTTTTGCGGTTTTTGCCCCGCTAAGGTGTAGAGGACATTTTGCCATGACGCAAAATTCAATCCTTGTTTGCTGCCGACCTTTTCCCTTTTGCCACCAAAACCCGGTGGTTTTGCTTGCTCTTTGAAATATTTATTTCAAAGACGATGGAAGTACCGGAAGTAAACAAACCTCGAAGGGCCTGTTTATATGTCAAATTTTATATTCAAAAACCAGAGCTCCTTTTTCATTAACGATTGGGAGATAGCCTATTTAATTTAATCAATCTTTTATCAAGCTTTGATTTCTACTTCTACACCGGAAGGTAAATCTAATTTACTCAAAGCATCAACTGTTCTAGATGATGATGTATAGATATCCAGTAAACGCTTGTGCGTACACAATTGGAATTGCTCTCTGCTTTTTTTATTCACGTGGGGTGAACGCAAAACAGTAAAAATCCTTTTATGCGTAGGCAAAGGGATAGGTCCGGTTACAACGGCACCAGTACTACGAACAGTTTTCACAATTTTCTCAGCAGATTTATCTACCAAGTTGTGATCGTATGATTGTAATTTTATTCTGATTCTTTGAGACATAATCTTTACCCAATTTTCCGATTGGGTTGCAAAGGTAGGGTTACGGGTTTGAATGGGCAAGAAAAAAATAAGTTTTTTTTAAAAAAATTAATCTCCCTAATTCTACCATAAAAAAAGAGCCACATTTTAATGTATGTGGCTCCTTTTGGTATAACTATTTTATTATACAATTAATCTTCAATTTTTACTTTTCCTTTGTTTTTTGCCATTACTTCTTCTGCAACATTATTTGGTGCAGGAGCATAATGCGAAAATTCCATTGTTGAAGTGGCACGACCAGAAGATAAAGAACGCAGTTGTGTTACATAACCAAACATTTCGCTTAATGGTACTTTGGCTTTAATAACCTGCAAATTATTACGGTTGTCCATTCCTTCCAACATACCTCTTCTACGGTTTAAATCGCCTGTTACATCACCCATGTATTGATCAGGAGTTAATACTTCCACTTTCATAATGGGTTCTAATAATACAGGTTTTGCCTTTTTGGCTGATTCGCGAAAACCAGCTTTGGCGCAAAGTTCAAATGACATAGAATCTGAATCTACATCATGGTAACTACCATCAAATACTCTAATTTTCATATTATTAACTGGATAGCCTGCAAGAACGCCGGTTGTCATAGCAGTTTCAAATCCTTTTTGGATAGCCGGTACAAATTCGCGGGGAATAGAACCGCCAAAAATATCATTCACAAATTGGAAATTTTTTCCTTCATTTTCCTTTAGCCATTCTTCATCAGCAGGGCCTATTTCAAATTGAATATCGGCAAATTTTCCACGACCACCTGTTTGTTTTTTCAAAATTTCGCGGTGTTGAATGGTAGCTTGGAAAGCTTCTTTATATGCAACTTGTGGTGCCCCTTGATTTACTTCTACTTTAAATTCCCGGCGCATTCTGTCTAAAATAATTTCTAAATGCAATTCTCCCATTCCACGCAGAATTGTTTGGCCGGTATCCTCATCGGTATTTACACGTAAAGTAGGATCTTCTTCTACCAACTTAGCAATAGCCATACCCATTTTATCTACATCGGCTTGTGTTTTTGGCTCAATAGCAATGGCAATAACCGGTTCGGGAATGAACATGTTTTCCAAAACTATTGGATGAGCTTCATCACAAAGTGTATCACCCGTTTTAATTTCTTTAAAACCTACTGCTGCTGCAATATCGCCTGCCTCAATAAAATCGATGGGATTTTGCTTATTGGCAAACATTTTCATGATACGGCTAATCCGTTCTTTTTTACCACTACGAACATTTAAAACATAGCTACCTGCATCTAAATGGCCACTGTAACAACGGAAGAAAGCCAAACGCCCCACAAATGGATCAGTCATAATTTTAAATGCCAATGCTGAAAAGGGTTCTTTTGGATCGGGCTTACGGGTAACTTCTAGGCCAGTATCCGGATTAATACCAGTTACTGCTTCAATATCAACCGGTGAAGGTAAATAGCGGCAAACTGCATCTAAAGCAGTTTGTACACCTTTATTTTTGAAGGAAGATCCGCACATCATTGGTACTATGCTTAAATCAATTGTTGCTTTCCGGATGGCTTCATGTACTTCATCTTCACTAATTGTATTAGGATCATCAAAGAATTTTTCCATTAGATGATCATCGTATTCTGCTACTGCTTCAACCAAGTTCTGCCGCCAGAAGTTTACATCTTCCATCATATCTTCGGGCACAGGAATTTCATCAAAAGTCATTCCCTCTGTTTCAACATGCCACACAATACCTTTCATTTTAATTAAATCTACCACACCTTTGAAGTTGTCTTCTGCACCAATAGGCAGTTGTAAAGGCACAGCTTTTGCACCCAACATTTCTTTCACCTGCTTAACCACATTTAAGAAATCGGCACCAGAACGGTCCATTTTATTTACAAAACCGATACGTGGTACTTTATA
>JAGWPI010000023.1 GCA_028877005.1 Bacteroidota bacterium
TATCTGTATGTGTTGAAACTCCAATGATATTAAATTAGTGAGGGGCTTGCGTACAAGTTTTTTTGTTTATGGAATTGTGATAGTCAAAATTAAGCATAAGCATATATAAATCGTAACGGCAAAAGTTATTGACTTATACTAATATTGTAAGCAATATGAATTTGGGAAAAATTATCAGTTTTCATTAATAAGTTTGTGAATTATGAGTCAGGTTCGACTAAAAAATTACTTAACTGAAAATACCTCATTAACAGAAAAAGATATTGAAATTACTATTGACCTATTACAGAAATTAAAACCACATCAGGTTTTTTGTGCCGGCGATTTAGCTGATCCACATGGCACACATAAGGTATGCTTAGACATTGTTTTAGAAAGTCTAAAACGCATTATATCATCTGGAGAATCATGGATAAATGATTGCTGGTTGTGGTTATACAAAGGTGCTTGGCAAGAGTGGGATATTTCTGAAATTGAAATGGCTATTCCCATGAGTCCAGATCAGGTAATGAAGAAACGTTTTGGAATTTTTATCCATCAATCTCAAAAAGATATGGTTCCATTTCAAGGAAGCGATAGTAGAGAATTTTGGCAAAGAGCAGAAGATAGAAACGCAACTACTGCCAAACTTTATGCTAACCTCGGACTTACACAATATGCCGCTATGGAAGCCTTTGTGAGATGGCATTATTAATAATAATTTGTACATTGCATTGGTGTTGCATGAGAAGAAAATAAATAATGGGCTTTGGAAAGAAGCATGGCAGGAATATAATTTTAGAAGTAAATTAATTTCCGGCTTATTTATTTTAATTGTATTACTTGCTATAATGCCATCCTATTTTCAATTTATAGAAAACAGAGATGGATTGGAAATAAATGATTGGGTATTGAATGCTATTCCTGCATGGAATGCTTCCTTACCCATCTTCATAATTATTTGGTTAACTGCTGCCCTAGCTTTGATAAATGCCTTTAAAAATCCGGATATGTTTATTTTATTGTTATGGTCATTTATTTTCTTAACTATATCCAGATTATTCACTATTTATTTAGTACCACTTAATCCACCTAATCAATTAATTGCATTGGTTGATCCAATTAGCAACCGCTTTTATGGAAACAGCTTTGTAACAAAGGATTTATTTTATTCCGGACACACATCAACTCAATTTCTTTTCTTTCTTTGTTTTAAGAATAAAATTTTAAAAACGTTGGCATTAATAGCTACCATCACTATTGGTACATTAGTTTTAGTTCAACACGTGCATTATACGGTTGATGTGGTTTCTGCCCCCTTTTTTACTTATCTCGTTTTTAAAATTGCCAATAGCTGGCTTTCTCCTGTATTTGTAAGTGAGCGAGCCGCATAATTTAAAATGCCTCACCCAATTGTAAATAAAAGCCCTGATTATTGCCTTGTCCAATGCCATAATCTAAACGTAAATTCAACTTATCTTTTTTGGTTAATCGAATACGTAAACCTGCACCATATGCATATTTCAATCCATTCAAAGTAAAATTATCAATAGCATGTCCAACTTCTCCACTACTGGCAAACACAGCTACTCCTAATCGCTTATAAACTGGGATCCTATATTCGGCCTGAAAAACCAATGCTTGTTTATCCCGATATCTTCCGCTATAATAACCACGCATACTATTAGCGCCACCTAATGAAGCTAAACTTCGTAATGGCACTTCGTTACCAATATTTGAAAAACTATAGACTTGTACTGCCAAAACTTGTTTGTGATATGTTTGCAAATACTTTCTCAAATCAATGACCAAATTGGTATAATTAAATGTTGATCCTAAAAAAGGGGTAAAATGATTAAAGTATACTTGTGCAAAATTTCCTTTATTGGGAGCAAAAGCATCATTTCTATCATCATATGTTAAGCTTAACCCCAAGCCCGAAACAAAATAACCCGAACGACCTGCAATATTTTCCTGATCAAATAAACCTCCGTAAATATAATTTATTTTGTAAACATGTTGTAGCTCGTAAAGAACACCCCCAAAAAAATGATGACCTAAGTTGCGAAGCAAATGCAGGTAAATATAATATTGTTGAAAGCTATAATTTTCAACCGCTGAATCGGGTGTTGTATTACCAATACCCCAAAATTTATCTGGAAATGAACTATAAGAAATTTGTTCATTTAAAATATAATTTTCATTCTTAAAATATTCTGCGCCATTAATAGCTGCAATAAATTGTTTTTTTAGTGAGTATAAAACAACCGACTGTATATTAGAAGTTCGAGATAATGAATCGGATTTTGATAATCGAAAAGTAGCAGAACTGGCTAATCCAAATGACCAATTGGTTTCAATAGATTTGGCAATAACAGGGAAGTATAGTATTTTTTTAGAAGGCAAACTATCTTTCCGCTCAACTTGAGCAAATATTGACGTTCTAACCTGTAAAAACAATAAAAAAAGTGGCAGAAATATTTTCTTAAACATAAAGATATGTTATCAAAAATATAGGAAAAATGATTTGAATTATGAAAGGAACACTAAATTCAAAGATTTAATTTACTTTTAGGCAATGCAATGTTTACAATTTTATAATAATTAATTAACATTGCAGTTACTTTGATAAAATACAAACCCTCGAATGAACAAATGGAATAGTAGTTTTAAATTAGGAGATACAATTACGGAGGAACAAAAAGAATTTTTCGACAAAAACGGAGTCATAGTTTTCAGAAATTTTCTTACACCCGAAAAGGTATCCCTCTATTTAAATGAATTACACCGGCTTGAGCATGTTTGGCTTTCCGAAGGCCGTGATAAAATAAATGGCGTGCCATTAAAATTTGGAAGAGACGAACAAAATAACAAAACCATACAAAGGCTTTGTTTTACATCATTGTATAGTGATGCATTGCATTTGTTGCTAAACGATGATAGGTTAAAAGCATTGGTTTCTTTACTAAGCCCATATGAAGGCCGAATTGCTGAAAATGAGAAAGATGGTTTAGTTATTAATAATTACATTAATATACCCAACAGCAGTTTTACCCAAATGGGATGGCATACAGATAGCCCACGTGATTTATTTTTAGGGCAGAAAATTATGCCAATGCTAAATGTAGGCATCCATTTAGATACCTGTTTATTCCAAAATGGTGGTTTGCGTGTATTACCCGGTACACACAAACAAAATATTTTACAACTATTGTTTGGAAAAAAATATTTTGTGGATTACAGCGATGATCCAAGAGAAGTTGGTTTTGACATTTTTGCCGGCGATTTAACCGTACATGATGGCCGTACTTGGCATAGAGTTAAACAATCACCTTTAGTGGGCGAAGCAAGTAGAAGACGTGTAATGTATGTACCCATAATTACCGGTAAGTTTAAACCCAAACATGAAAAAAGCAAAACGCCATTTTACCATCGTTTTACCAATGCGGTTCATCATTAATGCAAATGATAACAGTTTTGTTAATGTTATAAGTATTATATTGCTCTATAACATGTTAAAAAATATTAGCATTTAACTATGAAACCATATGTACTGATTACAGGCGCTAGTAAAGGTATTGGTAAAGCAATGGCCGAATTATTAGCCAAACAAAAAACTAATTTGTTATTACTAGCCCGAAGTGAACAAATATTGGACAATTTAGCAAAAGATTTAATGATAAAACATGAGATAGATGTTCAATACCTAGTAATTGATTTAGCTAAAATAAATGCTGCTGAAACTGTATTACAATGGGTACAAAGCCATCAATTTCCTATTCAAGCCCTAATTAATAATGCCGGATATGGATTAAGTGGAGCATTCCAAAAATATCCATTAGCACAACATGTAGATATGATGCAATTAAATATGGCAGCACCTGTACAACTAACCTATTTATTACTGCCCATTTTACAACAACAACCAAAAGGCTATATTTTAAATATCGCTAGTGCAGCAGCTTATCAGGCTGTACCAGGTTTAACTTTATATGCAGCAACAAAATCTTTTTTACTAAGTTTTAGTCGCGGCTTACAACATGAATTGAAGAAATCTAATATTTCAGTAACGGTAGTTTGTCCTGGTGCTACAGACACTGATTTTCCCAACCGAGCACAAGTTGGTTTAAAAGCACAGAAAGCGGCAGCACGCCTTAATATGTCGGCAAATGAGGTAGCTGCTTTAGCCATTAAAGCAATGTATGCTGCTAAAACTGAAAAAATTACAGGATTTATTAATCAATTAGGCGCTTTTACAGCTTGGCTACTCCCCAAAAAATGGATTGAAAACGCAGTGGCCAAAATTTATCAGGAATAAAATTTGCAGAAGCTTTTGCATTTAAATATTAAGCTGCTATATTTGCAACCCCAATGAATGAATATGGCCCCGTAGCTCAACTGAATAGAGCATTTGACTACGGATCAAAAGGTTTCAGGTTTGAATCCTGACGGGGTCACAAAAAAAGCTGTCTCATAAATTAGAGACAGCTTTTTTGTAAGGGAATGAAGAATTTTTTTTCACTTGAACCATTTCAAAGTTTTTCATTTTCATTTTTTCAAATTAGATTCTTACCGTGTTATCATTTTACTATAGTCAAATGAATTAGGCCACTTCAACCCAAGTATGATCAGCTAATAACTGAACTGAAGCTAAAAATTGTTTAAATGGACCAGTGCCAGCCCATTCTTTTGGAGCAACTAAAGAAAGTAAATAATTCCCATCTTTTTTTTCGTATAAATGATATATCTGTCCAATTTGTGGTTTAAAATTAATTTGCGCATCATAAATCATTAAACTTAATTCTCTTCTTTTTCTAATTTCTTGTGCTTGCTTGGCCAAAAGTTCAATTTGTTGTTTAATTTGTTCTAATTGTATATTTGTTTGCTCTTCCATGGCAGTTAAAGCTTTATGCCTTATGATACCCTGTTTAGTAGGCTGTATGGCAACACTACCTACCGATGAGGCATATGGCAAAACACTCATTTGTTTATGATAAACTTCTTTATTCACAAAATTATTGCCGGTACTATCTACACCATTATACAACAATTCTAAATAGCCATTTGGTAATATTTTATGTTGTACAGTTAAAATAAGTAAATTATTTTTATAAAAATAATGCAACAATGTAGATTGGTCTGGTATTTCAGCTACAATGGTATCTGCTAAATCCTCATAGGTACACGGTTGTTGACTTCCGTCAGGGGTTACTGAAAACTGGGCATAGTATGCTTCATTATCTATGCTTACCCAATTCATACTTACTTGTAGCGATTTGCCATTTAAAATGGATTCAATTTTATAATTACCACTTTTAGGAACAATGCCCGACTGGTAGACACATTTCTCTGGGAATAACTGCCAACTGGATAAAAAATTATAAGCCTGAACCATGATTGTTATTTTAAAAGATTTGTACTCATTACAATTGCGCACTTAAATTGTTGTATTTGATAAAGCTACTTTTAGTACAATTTTTTTTACGAAGAATTTTTTATCATTTTGAATACCTGGCATATGCATATCATTTGGGAAAAAAACACCAAACATTCCAGCTTCTAATTTACTATAAAAAGATGGATATGAAGTATATGTAATACAATCATTTACTACATCTACTTGTTTTTGTTGCGGTTGTTGATGCAAAAAACCATGACCAATTAGTTCTTGCCCACTAACAACGTAATGAATATCTATGTACTTTAAGTGAGATTCCATGAATTCCAGTTCAGGCAATACAGTTTCATAACTATTTACAAGAGCAAAAATTCTAAGTCCGTCAATTTCATATTTCCCATCAGGAATAGCAAATAATTCGGGTTGCTGTAAAAATGAAAATGCTTGTAATAAATGTGGTTGAAAAGCATAATAATGTAAATTTTCTAAATAATCAATTATCATTTATTTTAATTTACGGTTACAAAATCAGGCTTTTTAATGTATTGGCTATTGTACTTAAATTGCAAATTAGATTGAACGCCAATATTCCAAGGCGACATACCAACCGTTGTTCTTGGGAAATATTGAATACGTAATTCAATAGTGCCAAACACTAAGTTTTCATTTCGGGTTCTTACACCCCCACCCCATGCTGTATAAACATCACCATAACTAAAATTTTGGCCTATAGGTTTCAAATAAGAAATATTCCCAAATGCAAACGGCGCAAAACTAAAGCCAAAAAACTTCCAGGTATTATAAAAAACTGATTCACAACTTCCTGTAGCACGGCTTGAGCCATTATATCCAATAATATTGTTAAAAGATGGAATACCAAAAGTACTATTTACCCTAAGTGGCTCATTTAAAAAAGTATTGATTTGCTGAGTAAAACTACCATTGATAAAATGGCGTACCAACCATCTGCTATTGCCCAATCTTCTTAATCTGGAAAAAGATTCTAAGCTTGCTAAGAAACTAATATCTTGAAAATTCCCGTCATTAAAATAGCCACCAAATTTTAATTCATAATTAAAAAATGCTTGACGAGGTGTAACCACATATTTCTGTAAATCAATACCTGCATACGGCCTTGTATACCCTTGCTTATTTGTCCAACCTGCTAAAGCCGATACATTATACCCAGATGGAATATCTTCATTTCTACCAAATCCATATATAAAATTAGTGCGATAGTAATCTTGTTTAAAACGTGTAAATGCACCCAAAACACTTACCAAATTAGCATATTGAAAATTATATTGTGTTTCATACAAATTAGGAATTTCTAAAAAATCATTTTTTACTAATCGTAACGCAACAAAATCTTTTGGCTTTCTAGAAGTTGTTTCATGCAACAGCCTTTTCGCAGAAATATTATATCCGGCCCACATATCATAAGAGGCATATCGATATTTAAAAAGTTGATAATACAATGAATCACTGACATATTGATTGCTTGTATAATGCAAAGAAGCATTAAAAGAACCCGTCCATAAAGCATATGGACTTATTAATGGTAAATTTAAAGAGGAATATACAGTTGTTTCTTCCCGTCTGCCACTATTAAATGCTGGTGCATTACCTTGATATCCTACTGTAATATTAGCAAAAGAATGCGCAATATTTCTTCGCAGATACTCCATTCCAAAAGCATATCTATTTCTACGTGTTAAATCATACAGATTTTCAATTTTTACACCTTGGCCATCTCCCATAAAGTTTTCATCTTGTAATTCAGCATAAATGCTATTCCCGCTTCCTGCATCGCCGGAACCACTAATGGGAAATACATCCTTATAAAATACAGTTAAATCTACAGAATCATAATCGGTCGAAGCGCCAGAAATTATGATACGAGCATCTTGCAAATAAGGTTGATCACGAAGGAAACGTTCATTATCTGCCACCAAATAAGGCGACATGGGTTGGCCAGATTTAAAAAATAAATTATTTTTTATAAATGTAATTCTTGTTTTGCGATGAATGGAGTTACCAATTTCATCAAATAAATTCTTTTTTTTTAGTGTTGTATCATTTACCGATTGGCCAAATTGAACATTTACAATATGAATTGTACGAATGATGGCTCCTCTGTATAATGTGAAAGGTGTAATATTATTAATAGTTACAATGGCCGTATCTGCTGGAACTGGGTTGCTATTGGTAATACTTTTTACTAATTTTTCTATTAAACCCTTACGGGGTGTTAAAAATTGAAGTGTGGTATCAACTTGTGATTTTTTTTCTTGTGCGTAACAAACTGTACTAAAACAAAGCAAAGTACAGATACATAGAATACAGGGGCTTTTATGATGGTTGTTAAGCCGCATGGACTGGTTTGGTGAATTTGGTTTTAGCCGGGCAATATAACCATTTGAAAGTTAAGATAAATAATAAAGTTCATCAAAATTATTACTGTCAAATATTAACTAAAGAAAACTCCGGTATACTTACCGGAGTTAATCATATTTCTAGATTTATAAATACAATTTATTTTATCATAAAACTTACAGCAACACTCCCCCATAATAGTTCAACCTCACCTGTAGGGTGAAGCAAAAATGTCATCCTTTCGGTAAAAGCGTGTTGCTTAGGTTTAACCTGAAAGCGTAATACATCATCTTTTTGATTGTACACCGTTCCCCATTGATTCCAAGATTTGTTTAAAATAATGGTCCATTCATCAATACCGGGAATTGTATACAAACTATATTTACCGGCTTTTAAAGCTTTACCGTTAATTATTATATCTTTATTTACTTGGAACACCGTAGCTTCATTGGCTCCGGTACGCCAAACTTCGCCATAAGGTGCTATATCTTTACCAATAGTTCTCCCTTTAATTGCTGGTTGACTATAATCAATTTGAATTGTAGTTCCATTTTGTGTAGTAACCGAAGCAGTTGCAGGCGGACTGGGGCGTTTACTTTTATCTTGTGCACATGCCGTAAACGCAGTAAACAGGAACATACTTAATACAGTTAAA
>JAGWPI010000368.1 GCA_028877005.1 Bacteroidota bacterium
AAGCCTATCCCGTTTTATTGAATTTATTACCATCAGGATTAAAAGGACTTGCTTTTGCTGCACTTACTGCTGCCGTAGTTGCTTCGTTAGCAGGTAAGGCCAATAGTATTTCTACAATTTTTACATTAGACATTTACAAGAAAAAAATTAATCCGCAAGCAACGGAACAAAAAACAGTTGTTGTAGGAAAAATTGTAGTAGTTGTTGCTATGATGCTCGCTATTATTATTGCGCCATTAATGGAGATTGATAAAAAAGGTGGTTTTCAGTATATACAAGAGTATACCGGATTTGTTTCTCCGGGTATTTTCGCCATGTTTATTTTGGGGTTTTTCTGGAAGAAAACTACTTCTAATGCCGCTCTATTTGCAACTATAGGTGGCTTTGTTATGTCTATTATCTTTAAATTTTTACCGCTATTAATGAATTTGTCATTCTTATCTCCTTATGGTTTTTCAGTACCTAATGAATCCGGTATTTTTGAAATTCCTTTTCTAGATAGAATGGGTTTTGTTTTTATTATTTGTATTCTTGGCATGTATATTATTAGCCTTATTGAAAATAAAAGGGGTATACTTACTAAGGGTTTAGAAATTGATAGAACTATGTTTAAATTAAAACCTTCATTTACAGTAGGTGTAATAATTGTATTTGGTATTATTGCTGCTTTGTACACCTTGTTTTGGTAGTATCTTAAATTAAGAAACACAAGTTTAACCGCATAAAAAAAGAGACCCAAAAACAGTCTCTTTTTTTAAATTGATTTTTTGCGGACCGGACGGGACTCGAACCCGCGACCTCCGCCGTGACAGGGCGGCATTCTAACCAACTGAACTACCGATCCATTACCTTTATCAGCGCTTTATTGCTGTTTTAGGGACGGCAAAGATAAGGGGATTGATATTTTCAAAACAAATCTTTTCTAAAAAAAATTCTAAACCCTAATTTTACCGCATCAATTATACTTTTAACTATGCCACAATACCCTAACAGACAATTCCTAGACTTCGAACAACCTATTAAAACATTGTACGAAGAAATAGAAAAATTAAAACAAACTGCCGAAAAAAGTAAAATCGATATGAGTGATAGCATTCAAAAGTTAGAAAATGCTATCATTGATAAACGTCGTGAAATAACTGCTTCTTTAACACCTTGGCAACGTGTACAATTAAGTCGTCATCCCGATAGGCCTTATACCCATAAGTATATCGAAAAAATGTTAACCAACTATGTTGAGTTACATGGCGATAGAAATTTTCGCGATGATAAAGCCATGATTGGCGGTTTTGCACAACTAGATGGTGAAACTGTAATGGTAGTAGGCCAACAAAAAGGTATTAATACTAAAATGCGGCAACAACGTAATTTTGGCATGGCCAATCCGGAAGGCTATCGTAAAGCATTGCGCTTAATGAAACTAGCTGAAAAATTTAATAAACCTGTTATCACTTTTATAGATACCCCCGGTGCCTATCCTGGTTTAGAAGCAGAGGAACGTGGGCAAGGTGAAGCAATTGCCAGAAATATTTATGAAATGATTCGATTAAAAGTACCGGTAATATGTGTAATTATTGGGGAAGGTGCTAGCGGTGGTGCCCTTGGAATTGGTGTAGGTGATAAAATTTTGATGATGGAAAACACCTGGTACACTGTTATTTCTCCCGAAAGTTGTAGCTCAATTTTATGGCGAAGTTGGGATAAAAAAGAAGTAGCTGCCGAGCAATTAAGACTTACCTCGTTAGATATGAAAGGTTTTGGTTTGGTAGATGAAATTGTACCTGAACCAATAGGAGGTGCACATTGGGATTATAACCAAGCTGCTGCTCTATTAAAAACCTCAATCAGCAATGCATTAGCGTTGGTAAAGAATATTGACCCCGAATTGCGTATTCAACAAAGAATTGAAAAATTTGGTAAAATGGGCTTTTGGGATGAATTGCCTATGGAACCGGCTCAAGTACAATAATTATCGTCCCTTGCGTCGCACACTTGTACATAATAGCATTGGGCAACAAAAAATAAACATTATTACGGCAAACAATGAAAAATTTACAAACAATATTAAGAGGAACCGGCGTAGCCATTATAACGCCTTTTACCGCTCAAAAAGCAGTTGATTATCCTGCATTAGAACGTGTAATTAATCATATTATTAATGGCGGCGCCGAGTATATTGTAACACTTGGTACAACAGGCGAAACACCTACATTAAGCAAAAATGAAAAATTAGAAATTGTTCATTTTACTTTGGAAAAAGTAAATAATAGGGTGCCTGTAGTAGTTGGTATTGGTGGTAATAATACCCAATCGGTAATTGATGATCTTCAATCATATCCACTCACGCAAGTAACGGCTGTATTAAGTGCTGCTCCATATTACAACAAACCATCACAACAGGGTATTTACGAACATTATAAAGCCATTGCTTCAGCTTCAACCAAACCGGTAATTTTATACAATGTTCCCGGTCGTACAGGTAGAAATATTGCATCAACCACTACTTTACGCCTAGCACATGAAGTACCTAATATTGCAGGAATTAAGGAAGCTAGTGGCGATTTTCAACAATGTATGGATATTTTGCGCGACAGACCTACTGACTTTTTAGTAGTTAGTGGCGATGATGCTATTAGTTTACCTTTAATTGCCTTGGGTATGGAAGGTGTTATTAGTGTTGCTGCCAACGCCTTTCCTAAAGAATTTTCTACTATGGTTCGGTTTTGCCTAAACGGTAATTTTAAGGAGGCAAAACCTATACATTATCAGTTACTACAAGCCTTTGATTATATGTTTGTAGAAAATAATCCTGCCGGAGTAAAAGCATTTTTACATCATTTAACCCTTATTCAAAATTATACGCGATTACCTGTTGTTCCCGTAAGTGCAGAATTAGAACAAAAAATAAAAAACTGGCTGCATCAATTTCAGCAATAATTTACTTTTAACCAATCATGCATGCTAAAGCATTTTATGAAAAAAATAATTGTTGCAATTGATGGATATTCATCTTGCGGAAAAAGTACACTGGCAAGGGCTTTAGCCCAAAAATTACATTATGTATTTATCGATAGTGGCGCCATGTATAGGGCTATTACATTGTATTTTATTCAACACAAAATTAATATTCAACACAAGGAAGAGGTTACTAATGCTTTAAAAAAAATCAATTTATCATTTGAGTTTCATCCGGAATCAGAGCAAAATAATATTTTATTGAATGGAATAAATGTAGAAAATGAAATTAGAAATATGGCGGTTACTTCAAAGGTTAGCGAAGTGGCAGCCATAGCAGATGTAAGAAAATTTGCGGTTGCGCAACAACAACAAATGGGAAAGTTAAAGGGTATTGTAATGGATGGACGTGATATAGGCACTACTGTATTTCCGAATGCTGAATTAAAAATATTTGTTACTGCCGATCCTGCTGTTAGAGTTGAAAGGCGTTTTAAAGAATTGTTTGAGCAAAATAAGAAAGTTACTATTGAGGAAGTAAAAGCAAATTTAGAAATGCGCGACTATATTGATAGTAACCGATCTGAAAGTCCATTACGAATGGCCGATGATGCTAAAAAGTTAGATAATAGCCATCTAACTAAGGAAGAACAGCTAAGTTTGGCATACAATTGGGCTCTTGAAAAAATTAAAGAATAATTTATATTGTGCGTTTATATATCTGCTCAGCTATTAATGTTTATCGTTGTTGTGTACTATCTTTTTTTTGTTGATTTTTTTCTATATTTTTTTTTGAAATCTCTTCCAATACTTTTTCCTTCCTGTTGCCCTTGTCATCTAAAATCGGCATTGGCAAATCAGATTGGTTTTTATCAAAAATGATATTTTGAAACGGATTATTCACATATACCCAATATCCATTTACCCATCTAAATCCTTCATAATCTCCATAAGGAATTAAATTATATGTATTTTTTTCATCGGGAGATTCACTCACTAATCTGCTAAAAATAATGGCCTGATATTTTGGATCATAGTTCATACGCACGCCGGCATCTTTTTTATATTCTAAACAAAATCGAAAAGCAGGTTGCGGTGGCTTAATACCATCTGAAGGATATTTAAAATAATTTCCTCCAAACTGTGGTATCCCATCGGGCGTAAATGTTAATACTTCTATCCATTTTTTTTCACTACGAGCATTATTTTCATCCAAACCCAGTAATGTATAATATTTTTTATTGTTAAATTTAGTAAGTATTATTTTGTAATATATAGCGCCAATCCAATTATTGCTGGTGCGTATAGAATCGATAGGGGCATTGGTAAATTCTGATACATCAAAAAGGGGATATAATTTTAAACTTCCATCAGTAGTTCGCATTTGAATTGCACCTCTTTGCCGGTAGTAGGTATAATCTTTCATTACTTGCCATGTAAAAATTCTAAAACTGCTGTCAGGTGCATATAGTTTTGAAATATTTTGAACAGAATCAAAAGGATAATAAAAGGAGTAGGGTGTTTTTAATGCTTTTACAAAATTTCGAATAAAGGCACTATCTGCCTGAAATCGTTCTAACCAATCATTGGCATAAACAATATTATGTGCATCTTTTTGAAGTGTAGATTCAATTTTTTGTAAAGCCTGCACAGAACTAATAGGCATTTCCTGTGAGAAGGAAATAGAAGGTAAATAGAATAGAAATGCAATTAGGCTGTAACGCATATAAGAGAAATATGCACTAAATATACAACACGCAAATGGTTTATTTTTTTTGAAGTGCCAATAAAGCTCAATTTTATGCTTTTGTTAAAGCCTTTGCTGCAAGTAATAAATTATCAAATCTTGCGTCAATGAATGGATGTGGAAATGGGGTTTCGGGATCAGTTGTAGCTACAAAAATGGTAAACATTCCTGTATTTTTACCAAAAGCCATGTCTGTTAGTTTATTGCCAATCATAATGCTTTTTGAAAAATTGATAAGGGGGTCATTGGCCTTTGCTTGATAAGCCATACCCGGTGCCGGTTTCCGATTTGGTGAATCATCAGACATATCCGGACAATAGTAAATTTGATCTATTCTTCCTCCATTCTTTTGTATTTCGAGCAACATATTGCTATGAATTAAATGTAACTCAGCCTCCGTTAGTAAACCTTTTCCTATACATTTTTGATTGGTTACTACAATTATTCTTTTGAATAATGGATTCAGCAATGCTAAAGCCTCTTGTACGCCGGGTAAAAAAATAAATTCAGACCATGATAAAATGTATTCAGCTTCTTTTTCTGCATTAATAACACCATCTCTGTCTAAAAATAATGTCCATTCATCGGTTATATTTGGTATTTCTTTCATTTAATTTTTTTTGTTTTAACTTAGTTCAATCTGGGCTTTCATATAATCCTCGGGTATACCAATATCAATAAAGTAATTATTTTGAATTTGACCAAATAATTGTCCATTGTTGGTATTTTGCTCTAAATATTCTTTTTCAAAAGAAAATTTTTTCGAGAAATTATTCAACAGAAATTGAGATATATTTAATATGTATATCCCGCCATTAATAAGGCCCTTTTTGGTAAATTTTTTTTCATGAAATGCAACAATTTCATCATGCTTATTCAATGATACTGCTCCATATCTATCAAAATTTTCCATTGGTTTTAAACATACACTGCATACCGCATTTTTATTTAAATGAAATTGTTTTAATTGTTGGTAATCAATTTTGTACAGTGTATCTCCGTTAGTAATTAATACGTTTTTTGACTGTACTTTTGAACAGGCCAATTGTATGGCACCACCGGTACCTAAAGGTTCTACTTCCGTTATAATTGAATAGCTTTCAGCAGATAAATTACTTTGTAAAAAGTTAATGAAATATTCATGTTTATAGCCTAATGAAAATATAAATTTTTTTATCCCTTGTTGCTTTAAGTGTTGAATAACATAACCTATAAACGGCTTGCCATTTATGGGTGCCATGCATTTAGGTAATTCGGGTACAACACTTTTTAAACGCGTACCCATTCCACCTGCAAGTATAATGGCTTCATTCATATATAAATATTAATATAATTGTAAAGTACCAGGCTTAAGCTGTTTCAAATTATTTAAGCAGTACTTATGCAAATAAATTTGCTTCAACCATTTCACAGATAATATGTCCCAGCATAATATGACTTTCCTGAATGCGTGGAGTGTCTGTTGAAGGTACATTAAATATTATATCGCTACATTCTTTCATTTTGCCCCCTGTACTTCCCGTAAAGCCAATAGTAATCATTCCATTAGCTTTTGCTGCTTCAAATGCTTTTACTATGTTAGGCGAGTTTCCCGATGTGCTTAATCCAATTAATACATCGCCAGATAGGCCGGTTCCTTCTACAATACGTGCATAAATAACATCATAACTATAATCGTTGGCTACTGCAGTTAAATAAGAGGTATTGCAATGCAATGCTTCTGAGGGTAATGCTTTTCTGTTTTTATAAAATCTACCCGAAAATTCTGCAGCTAAATGTTGTGCATCGGCAGCACTGCCACCGTTACCACAAAATAAAACTTTATTACCATTTTTAAAAGCCTGGGTAATTAATTCTATGGCTTGTTGAAGGTTTTGTAACATTTGTGCGTCCTGCAATATGGATTGCTTAACTTGAATAGATGCGTTAATAATTTCTTTAAATCTGTTTTGCATAAACTTATATTTTATTTAACTGTCCATGAAGTTAATCCGTGTTGTGTAAATTGGTAGGGTTTTACAATTCCACCAAAATTATTCAATACTTCTATTACTTTATAACGGGTATTATTTGGGCAATAAAATGTCATAAATCCGCCTCCACCGGCACCACTAATTTTTCCGCCTGTTGCACCGGCTTGTTTGGCAGAAAGATAAATATCTTCAATAAAAGAATTTGAAATATTATGAGCCATTTTTCTTTTTTCCTGAAACCCAAAATCTAAAATTTCGCCAATTTCGTGTAAACGCCCTTTTAATAAAGCCTCTTTCATCATTTTAGATTGTTCTTTTAATTGATGCATGGCTTCAATACTTTTTTCGTTTTTGGTATGTACATTTTTTTGTTGTTCTTTAATGATATCTGCCGACTCTCGGCTAGTTTGTGTATAATATAAAACTAAATTATGTTCTAATTCATTTAAATATTCTTGCTTAATACGTAACGGATTCACAATAACTTTATCAGTTGCATAAAACTCCATAAAGTTAACACCGCCAAAAGTTGCGGCATATTGGTCTTGTTTACCGCCTGCTAATTTTAAATCATTTCTTTCAATATCATATGCATAGTGGGCAATATCATAATCTCCCAATGGTAATTTTAACATTTCTACAAATGCACCAATAATAGCAACAACAAGGGTAGAAGAGGTGCCTAAACCGCTTCCTGCCGGAACATCTACATAGGTTGATAATTTAAAGCCTGTAAGTGGTAATCCGTAGTCATTTTGAATACGATTATATACACCTTTTGCCAAATCTAATTGCCCATCAATAGGCAATTGTGGCATCCATTCAAAGCGTTGTTCTTCTCTTCTGTCAATGGCTTCTATAATAATACCATTTTCCTGAATTGGCTCTATAGAGGCATAGGCATACAATGAAATAGTTGCATTGAGAATAGCACCACCAAATTCATCGCTATATGGACTTACATCGGTACCACCACCAGCAAGGCCTAACCGTAAGGGGGTTTTGCTTCTGTAGATCATAACGATTTATTTTGTTGTTTAAAATTG
>JAGWPI010000369.1 GCA_028877005.1 Bacteroidota bacterium
AGGCAAGATATCCGCTTCACGAGTATAAACGGGCAGCAAAAATATTGAAGCAGTTACGAAGCATTAAAACAAAGGAAGAAGTTACTGTAATTCAAAAAGCTATTGATATTACAGAAATAACTTTTAGAAAATTATTACAATTTATTAAACCCGGTGTAACAGAATATCAAATAGAAGCTGAAATTTATCATAGCTTTTTAAGTAATAGGGCAGAAGGGCCTGCTTATCACAGCATTATTGCAAGTGGCGATAATGCCCGAACTTTACATTATGTTTTTAATAATCAGGAATGTAAAGATGGTGATTTAGTATTAATGGACTTTGGTGCAGAATATGGTGGTTATTGTGCCGACTTAACCCGAACTGTTCCGGTAAATGGCAAATTTACCAAGCGCCAGAAAGAAGTGTACAATGCTTGCTTACATTTGCACAATTATGCAAAATCAATTTTAAAACCGGGCATACTTTTAGCCAATTACCATGATAAGGTTGGTGAGGAAGCCACTAAGCAATTCTTAAAAATTGGCTTACTTTCTAAAGCAGATATTAAAAATGAAGATAAAAATAACCCTGCTTATAGAAAATATCTTTACCACGGTATATCGCACCATTTAGGTATTGATGTGCATGATTTGGCCAATAAACACCAACCGGTTTCAGCAGGTATGGTGTTTACAGTTGAACCAGGTATTTATATTGAAGAAGAAAAAATGGGCATACGTATTGAAAATAATGTTTGGATAACTAAAAATGGCAATATAGACTTAATGAAAAATATACCTATTACCGTAGAAGAAATTGAAAAATTAATGCATCAAAAAAAATAACTATTTACTGCTTTATTTAGCTATTATGCGAAAACAAGTTCCCAATGTTTTTACTTTACTTAATTTAGTATTCGGCTGCATTGCTATTGTTGTAATTTTACAACCCGGGTTAATGCTAAATGTTGATGAAAATGGGCAGCAAACTATTGAAATTCCACAAAAAATTTTCTGGGCATCTATTTGTATAGGTCTGGCTGCAGTTGTTGATTTTTTAGACGGCTTAATAGCCCGTGCACTTAAGGCATCTTCCGAAATGGGTAAACAATTGGACTCGCTTGCCGATGTAGTAAGTTTCGGTGTAGCACCGGGAATGATAATTTTTGAATTTTTGCGAAGGTCTTATGCAACACAGCCCAATGGCTTAGATGTTTCAATACTTTGGTTATTACCTGCTTTCATTATTCCTTGTGCTGGTGCATACCGGTTAGCGAGATTTAATATTGATCCAACGCAAGCACATTATTTTAAAGGTGTTCCTATACCTGCCATTGGTCTTTGTATTGCTTCCTTTCCACTTATTTACTGGTTCTCTAACACTATTTGGATGATTGAATTAATGGTAAACAAATGGTTTTTATATAGTGTTGTTTTGCTTCTTAGCTATTTAATGGTTTCTTCTATACCTATTATGGCGTTAAAATTCAAAAAACTATCTTTTAATGCTATATGGCCTTTCCTTTTTATTTTGGTTGTTGCTATCATTAGTGCTTACTTTTTAGGTTGGATGGCCGTGCCGGTTAGTTTTATCGCTTATGTAGTTTTATCTTTACTTTTAAAACAAAGAATTATATCATGATTTTCCATGTTCAAATTAAAGTAATGCCTCTAAAAGATTTATTAGACCCTCAAGGCAAAGCCGTGTTAAGTGGTTTACATAATCTTGGCATGCAAACCATAAAAGACGTAAGAGTTGGGAAACATATTACGTTACAAATTGAAGCAGAGTCAGAACATTTAGCAAAAAGTATTGCAGACGAAGCTAGTAAAAAATTATTGGCCAATCCGGTAATGGAGTTTTATGAAATTGAAATGGTTCAGGTATAATTTTTTATTTACACAGTTGATATGAACGAAGTGCAAAAATTGCCACAACACCAAGCTTCTACTATGCTTTATTTGGTGCCAACACCTGTGGGAAATTTAAAAGATATTACCTATCGATCAATTGAAGTGCTGCAAAAAGCCGATGTTATTCTATGTGAAGATACCCGAACATCATCGCGTTTATTGCAACATTATAATATTCAAAAACCTATATCTCCTTATCATCAACATAATGAACATAAAATAGTTCCGCATTTGATAACACAAATGCAATCCGGTAAGGTATTTGCTTTAATTACTGATGCCGGCACACCCGGTATTTCCGATCCTGCTTTTTTATTGGTTCGGGCATGTATTCAGCAAAATATTAAAGTGGAATGTTTACCCGGTGCAACTGCCTTTGTTCCGGCCTTGGTAGTAAGCGGGTTACCTACTAATCGTTTTGCCTTTGAAGGGTTTTTGCCCATTAAAAAAGGAAGACATTCATTGTTAACAAAATTATCGCTGGAAGAACGAACCATTATTTTATATGAAAGCCCCATGCGCTTGCAAAAAACGTTGTTAGAACTGATTACTTATTTCGGACAAGAACGCGCTTGTTCTGTTAGTCGTGAAATCTCTAAAATGTTCGAAACACACATTAGGGGCACGTTGCAAGAGGTTTATCATCATTTCCAGCAGCATTGCGTTAAGGGTGAAATTGTTCTGATTTTAGCAGGTAAATCTTCATAATAAAAATTATCGCTAACATTAAATGCAAATTTTATGAAAAGTATTATTAGAGGTTTGTTTGTGCTTTTGCTAATGCACACAGTAAATGTTCAGGCACAGTTTCGTAAAATTCCGAGTCAAGTAACCGATGCATTCACATTGCAATTTCCACATGCTACCAAATTGAGTTGGAAAGATAATATTACCAATTTTCAGGCAAATTTTAATAATGGTGATACCGTTATGCTGGCAAAATATAATAACAAAGGTCAGTGGTTAGCAACTGTTACAAACATGCCATATGATAAGTTAAATGATGCCATAAAAGATGGATTTGATAAAAGTAAATTTAACGATTGGGATATATTACTGGTACAAAAAATA
>JAGWPI010000370.1 GCA_028877005.1 Bacteroidota bacterium
CCGGTGGATTAGGGGCAGGTGCAATTGGTAGTACCGGAACCAATACTGCTTCTGTACATTGGAAACAAGCCATTGGTTTACAACAATATATTGCCTACTATATGAGAGGTTTTGATGCATGGACTTCTATCCGCAGATTATACTATCCTGCAATGGCTGTTCCAGGATCACCAAAATCTCCATTCCCTTGGCGTTATACTTATCCTGCTAATGAAGCTACCGCTAATGGTCCCAGCTATACAGCAGCAGTAAGTGCCATGGGAGGCGATAATGTTACTATTAAATTGTGGTGGATGCAATAAACTTTTCAACGCAATTAATGAATTAAATATTTTACTAAAAAAAGCGGCAGAAATATAGTTCTGCCGCTTTTTTATGTTGAGAATAAACAGCATACACTATCTTCGAACAAAATTTTTTACTACATGCAACAACAGCCCAATAACCAGTTAAATATTGAAATTTCTGAAGAAGTAGCCGAAGGTATTTATGCTAACTTGGCCATTATTACCCATAGCCATGCAGAGTTTGTAGTTGATTTTGTGAATGTAATGCCCGGCACACCTAAAAGCAAAGTAAAAAGCCGTATTATTTTAACACCCATGCATGCCAAACGTTTTATGAAGGCATTGATGGAAAATGTTCAACGCTATGAAGCTGCCAATGGTCCTATTCAGGATATGGAGCAAGTAGAAATCCCGCTTAATTTTGGTGGTCCTACTGCACAGGCTTAAACAGGGTTTACTTTATAATATGCCTTCATCTGCAAAGCTAAAGTATCCCTCATGGCTTACTATAATATGGTCTAGTAATACCATATCAACCAAAATGGCTGCTTGTTTAATTTTTTGTGTAAGTGCTTTATCGGCCATACTGGGGTTTAAATTACCACTGGGATGATTGTGCGATAAAATTAAAGAGCTGGCATTGCATTCAATACCCTTTCGTAAAATAATTCTAGGATCTGCTACAGTTCCGGTAATACCTCCCGTGCTAATTACTTCATGCTTTATAATCTTATTAGCACGGTTTAAGTAAATAGCCACAAACATTTCAATAGTTTTGTGTTGCAACTGTGCTTTTAAGTAATCGGCAGCATCTTTACTGGTAATTACACTATCTTTTTTGTGTTGAAATGAATGGGTACGTATACCCAACTCTAAGGCAGCCGCTATAGTAACTGCTTTGGCTGGTCCAATTCCTTTTATTTTTAATTGTAATATTTCTGCTACACTTAAGCCGGCTAAACGGGTTAGGTTATTATTCAATGCATGTAATACATTTTTGGCCAACTCAACTGCCGATGCATTAGTGGTTCCATTATTAATTAAAATAGCCAATAACTCTGCATTACTTAATGCACTACTGCCTTTCAGTATCATTTTTTCTCTGGGTCGGTCATCTAATGCCCATTGCTTTATTGTATTTTGTGCCATATGCCTTAAATGTTCATCATTTTTTTTTTGATGTATTATAAAAATAAACATTGTTCGCAAAATGCGGAAATTGGAATTGGCATTTTCTTTATTGAATAGTTATCTTCGCAATTCATACCTGTAATTATGAATCCTTCAGTTAAAGTTTTTGCCGGCGTTGGTTCGCAAAAATTAGCAGAAAAAATTGCACAACGTTTCGGCGCTCCCCTTGGAAAAGTAACTATTCAAAAATTCAGTGATGGTGA
>JAGWPI010000371.1 GCA_028877005.1 Bacteroidota bacterium
TTATAATGAAAATTAACCTCTGTTTTTGATGTATGAAAAGTATAATCAAGAATTTGCAGATTAGCCAGTGAGCTACTACCCCATGAAAATAGAGAAACTTCCGGCAATACAGTATCTGCAGGTAGGTCATCTACACAATAAATTAAACATTCTACATCTTTAAATAATAATAATTTTTCATTAATTTTTTGTTGAATTGAAGTAAAGCCTTCATTATGCGCATCGCCTATAGAAGTTAGTATACCAATTGTAGGAGCAATAATGTTTTGAAGATGCTGCATCTCACCCGGCATTGATATACCAGCTTCAAAAATACCTATTTGATGTTGTGGCCCCATATGCCACACACTTAAAGGAACGCCAATTTGAGAATTATAACTCCTTGGACTTCGAACAATATTCCACTCTTTTTGCAGTAGCTGGTACAGCCATTCTTTAACAATGGTTTTACCATTACTACCCGTAATACCAATTACAGGATAATGAAATTTTTTTCGATGAAAAGCTGCTAGTTGCTGCAAGGCCAATAAAGTATTATCAACCTTAAAAAAATTGGCATTAGGGTAATCAGCTGTATTAAATTTATGAGCCACCACAAAGTTTTTAACGCCAAGTTTATAGGCAGATGCTATAAATTGATGTCCATTTCTAAGAGGGTGATTACCTAATGCAAAAAATAAGGAAGTTTCGGGTTGAATAATTTGGCGACTGTCGGTTAACAAATAATGAATAACAGCCGGAATGGGATTAATGGGTGTAGCATTAATAATATTAGCTATTTCATTAGTGGAATAACTCACAATTTTTTATTTTTTTTAAGTTGTTGATTAGCATAAAAAATAGAATATAGCACAGAGCCACCTATACTCACTAAAATTAATAGTAGCGAAACAAAAACTTGTTCATTTTTGGTTAAGAAAGTATCAATCCATTTTTCAGCAATCATTTTAGCACCAATTAAAATAAGTACAACAGAAATGCCTTGTTGCAAATAGGCAAACTTGTTAACTGCACCACGTAATAAAAAGAACAAACTACGTAATCCAAGAATTGCAAAAATATTAGAAGTATAAATAATTATTCTGTCTTGAGAAATACCCATTACAGCTGGAATTGAATCTAAGGCAAATACTAAATCAACAGATGCCAGCATTATTACAGTTACAAATAATATGGTATATTGAGGTTTATTGTTAACACGAATAATAAAACGACCATTCCCATCAGAAGAAGATAATGGCAAAAATTTTTGTAAGAAAAGGTAAATTTTATTTTCTTTTGGATTGAATTCTTTGCTCTCCTGTTCGGTAAACATTTTAAATCCCGTGTATACTAAAAAAGCGCCAAAAATATATAATACCCAATGAAAACGTTCAACCAATTCAACGCCTACAGTTATAAAAATAACTCTTAATAAAATAGCAATTAAGATACCAATTAGCAGTACCCTTGAATAAAAAATTTCTTTTATTTTGAATGCATTGAAAATAAGAATAAACACAAATATATTGTCAATACTTAAACTCCACTCCATTAAATAAGCGCTGATATATTCAATGGCCTTTTTATGTCCTTCCTCCATCCACATAAAAACAAAAAATGCAAATGCCAGCAATACCCAAAAAAGGGTTAAATATACGGCTGACTTCATGGTTACAACCTTTCCTTTTTTACTCATTAAACCCAAGTCGGCAGCTAAAGCAATAACCAATACAATACCAAAAACTAAATAAACAATTTCGTTAGTAGACATTCATTAAATATTTGCATATGTTTTTTTTCTGAACCATTGCACCAAAA
>JAGWPI010000024.1 GCA_028877005.1 Bacteroidota bacterium
AGAAGTAAATGATGTAAATACTACACCCTATTTTATGTACAAAATTAAAACAAATGATAAAGGCCAAAAAGACTCTACTGTAATTTATGCAAAAGAATGGACGCAACTGGCTCAGCCATTTTTAAATATAGATATTAACAGCCCTTCATTAAAACAGCAATTGCAACAATCAATATTTCATGACTTAACTACCAAATGTTATAGTTTTACTTATACCCCAAAATCAGTTGCTGATACAAGTTCTATAAAATCAGTACTTATTTTATTAGATGACAATAATAATAAATTAAAAGATATTTTTATACACAAAATATATCACCACTCAGATACTACTATTATTGAAGCTTTGCTTTGGAAACCAACCAACTATTTTTCCATTAACAAAACTTTTGTATTACACGATTCTATCATTAACAAAAACCAATTAATAGTAAACTGGAAACACTAATATGACTGCAGAAGAATTTCAACATATCTCAACAACTATTCCACATAAACCCGGTATTTACAAGTATTACGACACATCACATCAATTATTATATGTTGGGAAAGCGAAAGATTTACGCAAAAGAGTAAGCTCATATTTCACCAAAACATTTGTTGGGTATAAAACACTGGAATTAGTTAAGCGAATAAAACACATTGAATTTACTATTGTAGATTCTGAACAAGATGCCTTTTTATTAGAAAATGCACTCATTAAGCAATACCAGCCTAAGTACAACATTAATTTAAAAGATGATAAAACTTACCCATATATTGTTATTAAAAAAGAGCCATTCCCAAGAGTTTTTTTAACCAGGCAAAAATTGAGTGACGGTTCTGAATACTTAGGGCCATTTAGTTCAGTTGGCAGAGTAAGAGAATTGTTACAATTGATTAAACAATATATACCGCTCAGAACATGTAAACTAGCACTAACAGAAAATAATATTCAAAAACAAAAATTTAAAGTTTGCTTAGAATATCATTTAGGCAATTGCAAAGGCCCATGTGAAGGACTACAAACTGAATTGGATTATAATAATGGCATACAACAAATTAGAGAGATATTAAAAGGAAATTTAACGCCTGTTATGCAACGACTAAAAGCTGAAATGCAAAATCATGCATCTAATTTAGCATTTGAGAAAGCAGCAATGGTTAAAAATAAAATGAATTTTCTAGAAGATTATCAAGCTAAATCTGTTATAGTTAGTACCCACTTAAATAATATTGATGTTTTTTCTATAGAGAAAGAAGGCAATGTTGCCTTTATTAATTATTTAATGATTAACCATGGCACTATTGTACAAACACATACCCGTAAAGTGGAAATACAACTAGATGAATCCGAGGCGGAATTACTACCCTTGATAATTTTAGACATTAGAAAAACTTTTAACAGCTTTGCAAATGAAATAGTAGTTCCATTTGAAATAGTTTACCCAGAATCCGGCATCATTATAACCATACCCAAAGCGGGCGATAAGAAAAAATTGTTAGAACTATCCCAAAAAAATGTTGCTTATTTTAAGGAAGAACTTAGAAAAAAACAAACACTCCATCTTTCTACTAAATCGAATACTGATTTAAAACAGATTTTAGAAGAAATGCAGCAGTATTTACATCTGCAAGAATTACCATCTCATATAGAATGTTTTGATAATTCTAATTTTCAAGGAAGTTATCCGGTATCGGCCATGGTTTGTTTTAAAAATGGAATGCCAAGTAAAAAAGATTACAGGCATTTTAATGTAAAAACAGTTTCGGGCATAAATGATTTTGCTACGATGAAAGAAGTGGTTTATAGACGTTACAAGCGTTTAAAAGAAGAAAATCAACCTTTACCAAACTTGGTAATTATTGATGGAGGTAAAGGGCAATTACACGCAGCTTTAGATGCATTACAGGAGTTAGATCTAATGGGGAAGATGAATATAATAGGTTTGGCAAAAAATGAAGAAGAAATATTTTTCCCAGAGGATAGCCATTCACTAAA
>JAGWPI010000372.1 GCA_028877005.1 Bacteroidota bacterium
AAAAACAACCTGTTTAACTTAATGCAGGTTGTTTTTGTTTGTGTTTGTTAATACAAAAATTAAACTTTTACTTTTACATTTCAACTTATGATGCAATTCAGTTTTTCATATAACAAGAAAAAAGTTATACAAGCATTACGGTATCATTTTTATGCGCGCAAGGAAATTAAGTTCATGATTATTTTAGTGAACTTATATGCTATTTTAGCTGCTATTCTTTTCTTTTTCAAAAAAATTAGACCGGAACCTTTTGTATTGGGGTCGTTTATTTGGTTATTGATGTTAATAGCTGTATGGTATATTTTACCCTACTCTATTTATAAACGCAGCGAAAAAACTTTTACAGATCAATTCATTATTTTGTTTACCGACGAACAAATAATATTAGAAAATGAAAGAGGAGAAGCCCATTGGCAATGGGCCAATTTTGTAAAATTTATAGAAAGTCCTCATTTTTTTCATCTTTATTTTAATACTAAATCTTTTTTTTTAATTCCCAAAGAAGGCCTGGGCGATGAAAAAAAACAACAACTAAGAACACTTTTTAAACTACATATACCTACATAAAATTTTAATACCTCCGTACTTAAATTAATTTTTTTTCCATCATGTAGTGAGGGATATTTACTTCGCTAAATTCTTTAGAAACAATTTGGTAGCCTATTTTTTCATAAAAACCAACTGCAGTTTTGCGTGCATGCATACACAAAGTTTGGTACCCCATATCTCTGGCAATATTTTCAGCATAATTCATCAAAGAACGCCCAATGCCCTTGCCCTGTAAACCATCAATTACGGCCATTTGGCGTAAACGCACCGTTTTATTATCCAATGGTGTTAATATACAACATCCCTCTAATTTGTCGTCTTCAAAACAACCGATTAAAATATCATTTTTTTCATTCTCCAACTCATTTTGGTTAAACACTAAACCAAGGGGTTTACGTAAAATTTGGTAACGTAAATCCACCATTTTTTGATAGTCATCTGTACCGTAATCTATTATTCTAATGGCCATCCTATACAATTTTTTACAAGATAAAAATCATTTTTAAAATACCCCAAAAAGTGCAAAAGAAAATAATGTTATTAAACTGTTTAAAAAACTTGTTAAAACAAAATTGACATAAAACATTGGAGTTTTGTCAAAAAGTATATTTTTGCGCCTGTAACAAAACTTATTACAATGTCAGACATCGCAACAAGAGTAAAGAAAATCATTGTCGACAAGTTAGGTGTTGATGAAGCAGAAGTAACCAATGAGGCTTCATTTACTAACGATCTCGGTGCCGATTCTTTGGATACCGTTGAATTAATCATGGAATTTGAAAAAGAATTCAACATTTCTATTCCTGATGAGCAGGCTGAAACCATTACCACCGTTGGTCAGGCAATTACTTATCTGGAAGAACATGCCAAATAAGCTTTTACTCCATTGATGGAATAATGAATCCGCCTTTCTTAGGCTATTAGCCACAGATGGGCGGATTATCACTTAAACACAGGTACTTTAACTATGCAACTAAAACGCGTTGTTGTAACCGGTTTGGGCGCTATTACGCCCCTTGGTAATACTGTAGCTGATTATTGGGAAAATCTTGTAAAAGGTGTTTCCGGTGCTGCCCCTATTACCCAATTCGATGCCTCAAAATTTAGAACGCAATTTGCTTGCGAGGTAAAAGGTTTTGATCCTGTACAATTTATGGACAGAAAAGAAGCCCGTAAAATTGACCGTTTTACGCAATTTGCTTTAGTAGCCAGTGATCAGGCCATGGCGGATGCCGGATTAACTAAAGAAAATATTAACCCTGATAGAGTTGGTGTTGTTTTTGCCAGTGGTATTGGTGGTTTAATTACTTTTCAACAAGAAGTAATGGAATTTGCTAAAGGTGATGGTACACCCCGCTTTAATCCCTTCTTCATCCCCAAAATGATTTTAGATATTGCTGCAGGGCAAATATCTATGCGCCATAATTTAAGAGGACCCAATTTTGCAGTTGTTAGTGCTTGTGCCAGTAGTACTAATGCTATGATTGAAGCTTACAATTTATTACGTTTAGGTAAAGCCGATATTATTGTGAGTGGCGGTAGTGAAGCTGTGATTAGCGAAGCCGGTGTTGGTGGATTTAATGCCATGAAAGCCATGAGCGAGCGCAATAATGACCCCACCACTGCCAGTAGGCCTTATGATAAAGACCGAGATGGTTTTGTAATGGGCGAAGCCGCAGGTGTGGTTATTTTAGAAACATTAGACCATGCTTTGGCACGCGGTGCAAAAATATATTGTGAATTAGCAGGTGGTGGTGCAACTGCCGACGCTTATCACATTACAGCTCCACATCCCGATGGATTAGGTGCTCAAAATGTAATGAAAGTTGCCTTAGAAGATGCAGGAATGCAACCGGAAGATATTGATTACATCAATACGCATGGTACTTCTACTCCACTTGGTGATATTGCCGAAGTAAAAGCTATTGTAAACGTTTTTGGTCAGCATGCCTATAACTTAAATATAAGTGCCACAAAATCTATGACAGGGCACTGTTTAGGTGCAGCCGGTGTAATTGAAGCCATAGCATGTATTAAAAGTGTTGTACATGATATTGTACCTCCTACCATTAATCATTTTACCGACGATCCGGACTTAGATTCAAAACTGAATTTTACTTTTAACAAAGCACAAACTAAAACCATTCATGCTGCTCTCAGTAATACTTTTGGTTTTGGTGGGCATAATGCCTGTGTAATTGTAAAAAAATATGTAGCTTAACGCTGTGCAAATGCTACCAAAATTTTTCAGGCCAAAAGCGTCCTTTGAAAATGAGTTAAAAAATATACTGGGTATTAAACCCGGCAAACTATCTCTTTACAAAATTGCACTAAGCCATCGTTCAGTAAAAGGCACACCTGAAGAAAATAATGAAAGATTAGAATATTTAGGAGACGCAGTGCTCAGCGCTATTGTTGCAGATTATCTTTTTAAAAGATATCCCTATAAAGGCGAAGGTTTTTTAACTGAAATGCGGAGTAAAATGGTTAATCGGCAACAATTAAACGAAATTGCCGTTAAAATGGGGCTTAAGCGCATTACGCGTTTCAATAAATTTGATAGTTCTCTAAAAAGTAGTCAAATATTCGGTAATACCTTAGAAGCTATAACTGGGGCCATATATCTAGATAAAGGTTATGAAAAAACCCGTCAATGGGTTATTCGTCAAATTTTAATTCCACACATGTTTATTGATGATTTGGAACTCATTGATATTAATTTGAAAAATAAATTAATAGGTTGGGCCAATAGAAATGGTAAAGTACTCAATTTTGAGTTAGTAGAAGAAAAGTTAGAAGCAGGTAGAAGAGTGTTTACTATTAATGCAGTTTTGGATGGTGAAATTTTATCGATGGGTAAGGGCTTTAATAAAAAAGATGCCAGCCAAATTGCTGCACAAGCTGCTATTGAAAAATTAGGACTATAAAATACTACTTAACCAACCTAATATTTTTTTTGAATTAATTTTACATAGCATTCTTTGCTTTTTACAAAATGTATCATGTTTTTACAGGTAGCGCAAATTAGCAAACAATTTAAGCAGTCATCCAACCAATGGGTTTTAAAAGATATTAGTTTTGAACAGCAACAACTTCAAAAAATTGCCTTATCGGGTGCCTCGGGTGCTGGTAAAACTACCTTACTTAAAATTATTGCCGGATTGGTGCAAGCGGAGGAAGGTGTAGTTTATTTTAAAGGCAAAAAAGTACTGGGACCAGATGAACAACTATTGCCCGGTCATAAAGGTATTGCCTATTTATCGCAACATTTTGAATTATGGAATAATTATACCATTGATGAAATTCTACATTATAATAACCAACTTGAAAAAGTAGAAACTGAAGCTTTATTATCTATTTGTAAAATAGAACATTTGTTATCTC
>JAGWPI010000373.1 GCA_028877005.1 Bacteroidota bacterium
AATGTATCAAGTGGTAGATGCGGCAGCCAATAATGATTATTCTTTTGGAAGTAATTTTAATGCGGGATTATATGTTTTGCAAGTGCAGCAAAATATGGCCACACAAACACTTAAACTAATTAAGCAATAGTAAATATAGTTTTAATAGGCATTTTTTTCACCTTTAATTACATTATAAACCGTTAGAAATAGGATTCTAATATCTAACCATATTGTCCAGTTTTCTAAATACCACAAATCACTTCTAACACGCATAATTATTTGTTCTTCACTAAAAATTTCACCTCTAAAACCATTTACTTGAGCCCATCCTGTAATGCCTGGTTTCAAAAACTGACGAATCATATAATGGTCTACCATTTTTGAAAAATCATTGGTATGTTTTACCATGTGTGGTCTAGGACCAACTAAACTCATTTCACCTTTTAAAACGTTTAAAAATTGTGGAAATTCATCTAAGCTTGTTTTACGAATAAAGCGACCAATTCGGGTAACTCTATTATCGTTTTTAGTAGCTTGTTTAAAGTCGGCTTCTTTATTCATACGCATACTTCTGAACTTATAGCAATAAAACGGTTTATTGTTTTTACCTGTTCGTATTTGTTTAAATAAAATTGGGCCTCGTGACTCTAAATAAATTAATAATCCCAATAATGGGAATAGCCATGACAAAATAAATATTACTACTAAAAAACTTACAGTAACATCTAGTATACGTTTTTTTACTCTGTTACCTATGTCTTCTAAAGGTTCACTCCTAAATGATAATACAGGCAAGTCTCTTATATAATCGATTAATACTGGTTTTGTAAAAAATATTGAGAGGTCCGGTACTACTTTAAATCGAATACATTTCATCTCAGCATCTTTCATTAACTGGTATATATATTGGTTTTGCTCAGGAGATATGGTTGAAAAAATTTCATGTACATCTAAATCTTCTGCTACTTTAATGGTATTTGTAATGTCGGGAAATACAGGATGATGCGTTAACTCTTTTACATTTTCTACATTTTCAACAAAACCTACCAAGTGTGTGTTTAACCCTTCTTCTTCAAAATAATTTTCTAATTTTTTTGCTGTTTCATTGTAGCCAATAATAATAACCCTATTCATTAATGTATTCTGTTGTCTGAAATATCTTTTAATACCTAAATAAAGAAAACGATTTATGATTAACCCCGCACCAAAAAATGTAATTGTAGAAACAATAAAAAAACGTGATAATCTAAATTCACGAGCTAGAAACAGATAAAAAAGCATAATTATTATCCATAGAAAATAAACTTGAGCACTTCGCTTGGTAAAAATTTCAAAATATAGTATACTTTTTTCATTATAAATCCCAAAATAAAAAGAAATAATTATCCAACAAGCATTTATTAAAAGCCAGAATAAAAAGTAAGATGAATAAAAACTTTCAGGGATATTTTCATTCATAATTTCATATAAGAATATCCTTGATATGAAATAGCTCAGGTTTAGAATGAATAAATCCATCCCAATTAATGTAGCTTGTAAATAGTATTTTAACTGCCTGTTCATGATATATGTAAAAAACCAGTTATGAAATTAATAATTACAAATTGGTTTCTTTAACTTGCGGTAATGGGTTGTTTAAGAGCTGTAGTAGGTGTATATATTTTCTGAATGGCATCAATAATTCTATTAGCTGTATTTCCATCCCATAAAGGTGGTATTGACCCTTTTTTCCATTTGTTTTGTAAAATAGTTTGAATACATTGATGCATTTTTCCCATATCATCGCCAATTAATTCATTTGTACCCATAGTAATTGTTTCCGGCCTTTCTGTTGAATTTCGTAAAGTAATACAGGGAATTTGCAATACAGTTGCTTCTTCAGTAATGCCTCCTGAATCTGTTATAATTGCTTTTGCATGTTGTACCAGATAAATGAACTCAAGATATGGTTGTGGATCAATCATAATTAATCGTTCATGTTTAATGTTTAATTTATCAATTATTTGTTTGGTACGTGGATGAACCGGAAATATAATTGGATAATCTGAAGTTGCTAGTGTTATTTCACTGAGTAATTGTGTAAGTTTTTCAGGTTGATCAACATTTGAAGGTCTGTGTAATGTTAATAGAAAATAATTTTTTTCTGAGAGCTGGTATTGATTCCAAAATGTAGGCGGTATTGTTCTTTCTAGATTATGATATAATGTGTCAATCATAGTATTACCTACAAAATAAATTTTGTTTTTATCAACTTGTTGTTTAAGCAAAAGTTCATTGGCATATTGACTAGTGGTAAAAAAGTAGTCACAAATAGAGTCTGTTACAATTCTATTAATTTCTTCCGGCATTGTCATATCACCCGATCTAATTCCTGCTTCTACATGGGCTACATCTATGCATAATTTTTTGGCAGTAATAGTACAAGCCATTGTAGAAGTTACATCGCCAACTACAATAACCAAATTGGGCCTATTATTCATTAATTCTTTTTCAAACTTTACCATTATAGCCGCAGTTTGTTCCGCTTGAGTACCTCCTCCACACTCTAAATTTGTGTCCGGTACAGGTATATTAAGTTGTTCAAAAAAATCACCGCTCATTTTTTTGTCATAATGCTGCCCTGTATGTATTAATCTGTATGATATTGCCACACCATTATTTTTTGCTTTTTTGATGGCATGAATGATGGGTGCAATTTTCATGAAATTAGGACGTGCCCCTGCCACTAGTGTAATTAACATAGCTATAAATTTAAAAATGATGAATGTATAATTGCCCGCTTTCTAAACTGTATTTAATTGTGGTGTAATGGTATGTAATTGTATTAATGATACCATTTCTTTAATATTACTTTTGGAAGATGCACCAAATAAAATGGAGGATATATTCGGCATACTATTGATATAATCAATAGCTTCTTTTGGGCTAATAGCACCACCTGCTAATACTTGCATAGCAATAGCACGTACTTTTTTGGTTTGTAAAGTTTTTTCATATAATTCTTTACCTCCAGACATTCTAAAACCGTCTTTATTGATAGAAGAACAAATAATTGGATTGACTATTCCAACTTCTTCCAGCATTGCCAATAATTTAGGCATATTCATAGTTACAAATCCGGGTTCCGCGTTGTATTTTTTTATTATGTAATCATGATATGCCTTTAATATATCCTTCATTCCCAATCCGAGTAATAAATCAGTTATCACATTCTGCAAAAAAATTACAGGTGTATCAATACCTTTAAACATTTTCATCTCAGCATCAATCATTAACTCCATCATAGAAATATAATC
>JAGWPI010000374.1 GCA_028877005.1 Bacteroidota bacterium
ATCGAAACTATTTCATTACAAGAAGCGCTCGATTTATTTAAGCTGCCCAGAATTTTAGGCACCTTTGAAAATCAGGAGGTAAGCGTAAATATTGGCCGATTTGGGCCATACATAAAATGGGGCGATCAGTTTGTTTCCTTACCAAAAGGAGTTGACTTATCTGAAATTGAATTAGCAGATGCAATTACCAACATTCAACAAAAAAATCACGCAGATGCTCCTATTGCAACATACAATGATTTACCGGTAACCAAAGGAAAAGGAAGATTTGGCCCCTTCATTAAATGGAATGATATTTTTATTAATGTGCCCAAAAAATACAATTTTGAAGCGCTTAGTGAAAAAGATATAGAAGAATTGATTAAAGCAAAAATGGAAAAAGAAGCCAATAGATTTATTCAACAATGGCCACAAGAAAAAATATCTATTGAAAATGGCAGATGGGGTCCATTTATTCGCTTTCAAAAGAAAATGTTGAAACTAGGTAAAAAACCCGATGGTACTAAATATGAAGCATCCGAACTTGAACACATTTCAATAGATGCAGTAAAAGCCATGATTGAAACACAAATACCTAATGCTTTTACCAAAAAAAATAAAACTACAGTAAAAAAAACATCCACTACCAAAACAAAAAAATAAAAAAATCGGAGTAAATAAATCCTCCGATTTTTTATTCTTGCAAAAGTTACTATTGCCTAGTAATCTTTACCCATCTTTCTTAAAAACCTAATATGAGCTGAAATGGCACTACTTAAAGTAGGATATTCAATATATTGCAATTGATATTCATTACAAACAGCTCTTACTATATTGCTTATAGCAGGATAGTGTATGTGTGAAATTTTAGGAAACAAATGATGCTCTATTTGAAAATTTAAACCACCAACCAACCAGCTCACTAATTTATTTTGTGTAGCAAAATTGGCTGTTGTTTTAATTTGGTGTAAAGCAAACTCATCAGGTAATTTACTATTTACTGGATCTGCTTCAGGAAATACCGTACCTTCTACTGTATGTGCTAACTGAAAAACAATACTTAATACAAAACCTGTAACTGCTGCCATAGTTAAAAATCCTGTTAGCCAGTCTATCCAACCAATAAAATAAATAGGAATAATTACAAAGGCAAAAAAATGGAATACTTTTATTAACCAAAAGCCAAGATGATCGCCTATTTGCATTTTTTTTAAAGAAACTGTGCCAATTTTACTGGAAAAATATTTTTTATAATCGGCAAAGAAAATCCAGAAAACATACAGCAACATATACAATACAATAAAGTACATATGTTGAAAACGATGCATCCAATATTTTTTTTGGGTGGGAGCCATACGCATTAAAAAACCTACTTCAATATCGTCATCTACTCCGTCAATATTTGTAAAACTATGGTGAATCATATTATGCTTAATATTCCACATAAAATGATTGGCGCCTACTAAGTTCACTGATCTTGCCGCTATATGATTTAGCCATTTAATTCGGCTAAAACTACCGTGGCTACCATCATGCATAATGTTAAATCCTATAGCAGCAACAACCCCTCCCATTAAAATAAGTTCAGGAATAGCAAAATACCAGTTAGGTGTAAAAAAAATAAGGTGCACATATAAAATGCCAAAAAGCAACATTAAAATAATTGCTTTTATAAATAAATTTGCATCACCGGTTATGGGAATACCATTCGTCTCAAAATAGTTATTTACTCTTCTTCTAAGTTCGGCATGAAGCGAATCTTTTACAGCAGGAAATTTGGGGGTCATTTAAATATATTAAAAGTAAACAAACGTGCAAGTTACTATATTTATGTTATGCAATAAGTTAAAAAAAATCAGTAACGCCAGTAATGCAAAAACATTGTATTCGTGAATAAAAAATATTTCCACAACAATAGAATAACTTCTAATTAAAAAAAGAAAAAAAGGTATTAGTTTGGTATTGAAAATAAAATTAAAAAACCATTCAACAAAATATTACGATAGCCTATATGCAACAAACGAAAGAAATAAATGCTTTGTTTTCGCTAATAGACGATCCCGATGAGGAAGTATACTATACTATTGCAGAAAGAATTGTATCATTTGGCAAAGGAATAATACCCAATTTAGAAAATTTGTGGGAGAATACACCGAGCAAAGAAGTACAAGAAAAAATTGAAATGCTTATTCATCAACTACATTATAAAGATTTAATTAATGATTTTACAGATTGGAATAAAAATCCATATCACGATTTATTATTGGGTGCGCTACTAGTTGCCAAATATCAATACCCAGACTTGCACACTACCCCCGTTTTGCAGGATATTGAAAAAATTAGACGTAATGTTTGGCTAGAGCTAAACAGCTATTTAACACCACTGGAACAAGCCAATGTATTATCAAGCATTATTTATAATTATTATAATTTAAAAGGGATTGAAATTAGTTATAACCATCCGGATGATTTTTTTCTTCACAAAGTAATTGAATGCAAAAAAGGAAATACCATTACCAATAGTATTATTTATCAAGTATTGTGTAACCTTTTAGAAATAAATGCAAAAATTATTAATATACCTCGCCAAATGGTCATAGCTTTTTTTCATTCAGATTATGACGTAAATACATATAAAGGTCATCCGCAAGAAAAAATTCATTTTTATGTAGATAGTATTAGTGGCCAGGCTTATTCACATGCCGACATTGAAACCTATTTTAAAAAAATATCCGTTCCACCCGTTGCCTCTTATTTTAAACCTATGTCCAATCAACGTATCATTCAAATTTTACTGCAAGAAGTGGCCAAATGCTTCACAACTCCATCCAATCAATACAAACAAAATGAATTATTGGCATTAGCGGCTATTTTAGATGGATAGTCAGCATTCAATAAGTACAAGTTTTTACTTGCAGTAAGCTTAAATAACACTTTTTTTATCTACCAATCTGCAATGTGGTTTATTTTTATAAAGTATAAAAGAACCTAGGTATAAAAGTTTAGTATTTACTAACTTAATTCATAAGCAACTTCAAAAAAAGTGACAAATAGCCAAATGAATGAAAATTATTACACATATTATGAAAGTCCAATTGGTTTAATAAAAATAGGAGGTACAGAGCATTGTATTACCGAATTAAGTTTTGTAGACAGCAGCCAACAAATGGTACATGGCGTTCCTGGTATCAGTGATTTACTGCATCAGTGTACAGAAGAATTAATAGAATTTTTTCAAGGAAGAAGAAGAACGTTTGATTTACCGGTTTATCAAACAGGTACACCATTTCAAGAAAAGGTTTGGAATGAATTGCTTACCATTCCTTTTGGTAAAACCATTAGTTATTTAGATTTAGCCAAACGCATGGGTGATCCTAAGTGCATAAGAGCAGCGGCCACTACCAATGGTAAAAACAAAATTTCCATCATTGTTCCCTGTCATAGAGTTATTGGCAGCGATAAAAATTTAACGGGGTATTCAGGAGGATTATGGCGTAAAAAATGGCTTTTACAACACGAATTTAAAATTACCAATGGTATTCAAACATTATTTTAGAAATTTAAAACCTAACTACTTTCGGACATTTTAATTTTTTTGTATTACTATCTCCACCATAAATACCTGTTTTAACCAGCGAAATTTCATATGCTCCTTGTGAACCATTATAGCCGGATAAAGAAGATGTAGTTACATCATAATTAAATGTAATTTTTAAATTATTTACTTGATACCCAATCATAGGAATAGCAGCATCGCCCAAACGATAGTACATACCTAATATTAGTTGACTATTCCCATCCCCACTTAAATTTCTGTTAGCATTCATACCAACTACTGTTTCAGTAACATTACCCATTTTACTAAAGTATATATTAGGATTCAATATCCACAAATTTTGAATCTTGATATTTCCATTTATAAAAAAATTATAGCGAGGATCTACCGTGTTGTTACTTATTGAGGGTGCAAAAAAACTTTCTTTAGGCCGGTTAAAATGTTGTACACTTAAGCCTAAGTTTAAATAAATATTATCGGTGGCAAAGTAAGCATAATTAATGCCGGCATTTAAATCCATATAATAAACTGAAGTATAATAAAATGGTTCATTAGAAGGAATAGCAACATCAAAAAACCTACCATTCCATTGGTCATTAAAAGTAAGTTTACTGGCATCCACCCTTTTATTTACACCACCAATACCAAAACCTACACTCAACAAACCATCATAGCCTAATACCTGATGGTAAGCGATTGATGCATAGCCTTTTGTAGCAGTTAAAGATCCATCACCCGCATTATCAGTATACAATACAGCACCAACGCCCACCCATCCATTTTCAAATCTATTATTAAACAGTTGGGCATCGCCCCACATACTCATGGTTTTGTAAGGGCTGCCAATATTGGCCCACTGATTACGATAATTAATGCCCATACGATAATCAGACTCCGGATTAAAGCCGGTGTTGGCAGGATTTATTAAGAGTGGCGCATTAAAGTATTGCGAAAAGTGTAAATCTTGTGCATATAACTGCATGCTTGAAATAAGTGTTAAACTTATCAACAGCAATAAACATATACATATATTTTTAACACTATTCATTCAATTATTTTAATAAAGTTATATCACCTGTTTTAGTATATTTTTTCCCATCAGATGTTTCAATGAGCAAAACATAATGATAAACATCTTGAGGCTGAACAACGCCATTATAAGTCCCATCCCAACCACTTGATTTGGAAAAACCCTGGTATACCAATTTACCCCATCTATTATAAATATTCCATTTCATTTTGGTAATACCATAACCCTGAACATAAATAATATCATTAATACCATCACCATTAGGAGAGAATGCTTTTGGCACATCAAATAATGGTGAAATAATAGCTTGCACCGGTAAACATTTCTCATCAACACAACCCGATTCATTAGTAGTTTGCAAACAAGCAGTATAATTTTTAGTAGAGTCATAAAGATGACTAACAGCACTGGCAATACTATATGTAATGGTAGAATCCCCATCGCCAAAAAACCATTTATAATTAACTGCCGGCTCAGATAAGTTGGTAAATTGTATAGGTGTGTTAGTAATAGGTGGTTGTGGCGCTACGCTAAAATTGGCAATAGATTTAATTTTCATTTGCACCAATTGGGTAGTTGTATCAGATTTATTACAAGTATTAGGATCGTTGGCAATTAACCGAATAGTATAATTACCTGTATCATTATATTGATGCGTTGGACTAATAGCAGTGGAAGAACTACCATCACCAAAATCCCACTGAAAAGCAGTTCCGCCAATAGAAGTATTATTGAAAATAGCTGTATATGGCACACAACCTATTGCTGGTGTTTGAAAAGATGCTTTAACATTGGCAGCAATTCTAATTTGCAGTACAACACTATCATTTTGGTTACAATACCCAGTGTCTTGCAATATCAAACTAACATTATAAATGCCCTCAGCAGGATAAGTATGTGTTTGAGGTTGCGTACC
>JAGWPI010000375.1 GCA_028877005.1 Bacteroidota bacterium
AAACAAACGCTCAACCGGTACTTTTAAAAACGAACTAGAGCAAGTTCCGGGCATTGGCAAAACCACTGCGCTTAATTTATTAAAACATTTCAAATCCATCAAAAATCTAAAAACAAAAGACTTATCAACAATTGCAGCAGTAATTGGACAGTCAAAAGCCCAATTAGTTTGGCATTATTTACAGCAGAACAAGGAAATATAAACGCATAAAACCATTGACTTTTAGTATAAGGCACTAATATAAAATAAAAAAGGGCCAGGATAAAAATCCAGCCCCGTCTTTAAAATCCAATATCCTATGAAAAACCGAGATAAAAGTACAGATTAGTTTTTAAATAACAATAATTTTTTTAAAAAAATTTAATCAACAATAATAATTGCAAATTTAATGCCGAATTAATACTAGCAATTTGTGTTTAGTATGCCCACAAATCTTGCTCATAATTAAATATTTTCTCTTTCACTTTTTCGCCGGCCAATAAACGGAATAATGGGTCTTTAATGTAATCTTTAAAGTACTGATTCTTGAAATTATCCATTGTTGTTTTAACAATATAGCTGCTGTACATATGGCTTTCAAACAAATCATCCCAACTCATTCTGGCACCATTATTTTTAGGATTGTACACCTGTACCTTGGCAAAAGTTGCTCTAATATCAGGATAATACACCCAAAATAATGGGTATAAATCATCGCCAACAGTTGTACCATCAGATAAATATCTTTTCATCATGGGGGCAATACCTATAATACGCCTCACTAATCTAGAGGCTTCTTTATCAAAAATATAATCTTCTTTAATTCTGAACTTGTAAATAGAATCGGCAACAATTTGGCGAGGTCTTATTTCGCAAATACTGGTAGGCTGGCCATCAATATCTCTTCTTTGAACCGTATCTATACCGCCGCCAAATGTTTTCATAAAATCAGTTTTGCTAAGCGGTGTTGTGAAGCGATCATCACTAGCATCAAAGGCTGTAACATCACCATTCATAACAGCTTGAACTATAATGGAAATTAACCTTTGATTGCCATTATCTTCATTGGAAGCGTACCCAAAAACCTGATTCATTTTTTCTCTAATATCAATTTCACTCCATACCCTTTCTTTAAAAACAGCATCATCTTCTCTAATAAAATCATAGGCCAAAGGTGTTTTATCGCGCACCATTTCATAGTTGCGGGTTGGATCATCAGGACGTAATGATACTTTCACCGTATCAAATAATCCCCCTTCATTGCTAGGCATATTTACATACTCACGACAACCATTTCCTTTTTGCTGAGCGGTATTGGCATTACTATTATTGGCTGCAGGTGTATTAGTACCAGACGACGTGTAAGGATTGGTGTTATTTGTGTTGGTATTATTTTGCAAATATGGATTGTCTGCATTATTAGCCGGTTGTTTAGCCGGTGTGGTAGTATTTCGTTGAACAGTGCGTTTCTTAGCTTGTGCCAAAGCAGCATTGCTCTCAAATAGCAGCACAGTAACGGCCAAAATCCACACACAAGTTTGAATGCTGTTTTTTTTCATAATCATAAATTTAATATAAATAGAACGAAATAGGCGGTAAAGTAGTGGTGCCATTAGGCCCTTCTACTTTAATCATATCTATAAGAACGGTAGAATTTGGTCCTAATTTCTCAATTAAAGCACGGGTTTCACTATTAAATACTGCGCCATTATTTACCGAAATACCGGGTCTTTCTGCAAAGGCTTTACCCGTTGCTATAAATGTATAGCTTACCACATTATATTTTAAATTTTCAAAAATAAAGTTTTCCAAATCTGCCCGTACACCGGCCATGGCTTTAAATTCGTTCAATGCCATTCTGCCCCCTTTACTATTACCAACTTTAGCTACCGGATCAGGAATGGTTTTTACCCTAAATTTAAAGGGAGTTATATTTTTACCATCATTTACGGTAACAGTAGCTTCACCGGGTGTGGTAACTTGCGCTTCATAATGTCCGGGGCCAGTTTTAGTTAAAGAACCCTGACTGATGGATACACTAACTTTTTCATCACCTACGCCACCCCCGCCAATTACGGTTAAAGGGTTAGCAACACCAATGTATAATACCCTTGTTGCATCTGCACTAACATTAGCTCCTGTTGGAGAACCAACAGTGTATTTAATATCTACATCTTTTGTTTCCTGCTTGCCAGTTGCCTGATTAAAATAACTAATGTGCAATTTTTTTACATAAGAACCCGGACCACCAACTGTTGTTTTGTACAGTCCCGTTCCATCGGGCTGTAAGGGTACGCTGGCACCATCAATAGAAATAGAAGGTCTGGATTCTTTATTAAATGCACCAATACCCGCTGTAACATCCAATTCTTGTCCTGGCATTAAGTATTGTGCACTTTGGCCAATGAGTGGAACATAGGTATCAAATACCATTTTCACTTCACCAATTTTATTATGAAAATATTCAACAGCACGTGCTTCAGAATTTTTTACATCATTTTGAAACTTACTTAAAATGGTAATACCGGCAATGGTAGGAGTCATGTTAAAATAGGCATATGCCCAATCCTTTTTAGCAGCTTCCGAAGTGGCAGTTTTAGGAATAGACACATCTAATGGTAAGGTAGCAGCATATTGTACAGCAAAACCAGTATCAATGGCTAATAAATCTTTTTTGAATTGTATTAATTTTTGCTGCAATTCATTACCCTTTTTTTCCTCTACCATTAAGCGAGAAGAGGCTTCTAAATCATCTTCTTTAAAAGTAGTGTCTTTTGGAGGATTATAACCGGATGCCCTTTTTAAGGAATCTTTCAAAGATTCTATATAAGCATACATGGTTTCTGATAATTGTTTTGCTTTTTCAGCTTTTGGCCACCAAATAGCTGCTTTTTCTTTTGTATCGGCCTGTTCTAATTTTTCTTGAAAAGATTTAAAAAGGGTTTGATTTTTCTGTTCAATCACTTCATTTGAAGTACCTAAACTATTATTCACCGTTTTAAATGCATTCAATATCTCGGATGATACATTCAGTGCTAACAATGCTGTTAATACCAAATACATCAGATTAATCATTTTCTGCCGTGGCTCCTTAGGTAATGCCATAATTTATCTG
>JAGWPI010000376.1 GCA_028877005.1 Bacteroidota bacterium
ATATAAATATTTTGATCTTTCAGATTTTTAATAGCTTTCCAGGCATTGGCACTAACATAAATCTGTTGTGTAATATTATGTTCAAACTCTTGCTTAATAGTTTGTGTTAGTAATATTTGCGTTTCTTTTACAGAAATATCAGGTGTATGTAAACGTGAAATTAAATTAGGTATGGCAATTCTATCTGCTAGTAGTACTAATCTCTCATAGGCTTGCAACTGCATTAATTGGGTGTCTGCATTTTGAGGTGTATTACCAGTAGGTGTGAAGATAGCTTTGTTTTTGTTTTTTGTTGGCCAAAAATTCCATATTACATTTATAATGATAAGGCCAATTAGGATACTAAAAATTAATGTATTATTCATTTATTCTAAAAAATATTTTAACAAAAATAGCTGAAACAATAGGTAATACAAGCAAACTGTTAAGAAGTTAATTTCTTTAAACATAAATAGATGTAAGTGTATATTTAGTAAGCTGATATAATTATGCTTATTAAATACACTTTCATTAACATGATTAAAACAGCAATCTAGGCTCCAATTACTTTTACCCAAAGTGTTTTAACTGCAATTAAGCTTTTGGTAATGTATGATGGATTAGATTTTACTAAACCTTTAAGGGTTGGTGTAAAAGTTGGGTGGAGTAATGGTATGACCTATTCTTTAGAGTTCGACCATTAGGCATTGAGCGACCATATTTATATGGTGGAAAACTTAATTTTTATCATGAATAAAAATTAACGAATTATATTTGAATAGCATGCGAATAAACTGGCAAAAAGAGGTTTTACTAATCGGGACTTTATTTTTTTTACTCCAAATGCTTTTGCAACTTATGGTTGTGGTTTTTTTTATAAAATCAAAAAAGCCTTAAATCGTTGTTCTAACGAACCAAGGCTTTTTTAAATATGGTAAAAAACTAATTATTTACTTTGCATTTCTTTAATTGCCGCAGTTAATTTGGGGACTACTTCAAAGGCATCACCTACAATACCATAATCTGCTGCTTTAAAAAATGGTGCTTCCGGATCTTTATTAATTACTACTATTGTTTTACTTCTATTTACGCCTGCTAAGTGCTGAATAGCACCAGAAATTCCTATGGCTATATACAAGTTTGGGGCAATTTGTACACCCGTTTGTCCAACATGTTCATGATGTGGCCTCCAATGCGCATCAGCAACAGGTCGGCTACAGGCTGTTGCAGCATGTAATGCATGTGCCAAGTCTTCAATTATACCCCAATTTTCTGGCCCTTTCAATCCCCGTCCACCACTTACTACAATATCAGCTTCACTTAAAGGAACTTCTCCAGTTACCTTATTGGTAGCAGCAACTTGCACACTTGCATTGGGTATTGGTACTGTTATTGGTTCTACTGATGCATTTTCATTAATTATTTGAACGCTAAAACTATTTGGATTAAGTGTTAACACTTTAATGGGTGATGTTACACTTACCCAAGCAAATGCTTTGCCGCTAAATACTGTTTTTTTAACGATAAATCCTTCATTTGTTTTAGGTAAATCACAAACACCAGTTACTAACCCGGCATTTAATTTTACGGCCACTCCGGGTGCTAAAGCCTTACCGGTTTGTGAATGGCTAAATAACACAACAGAGGCGTCTACTTGTTTCACCACCTGTACAATTAAAGAAGTAAACATTTTTACATCTACATGATTAAAATTATCGCTTTGAATTTGATAAATTTTGTTAATGCCGTAATTGCCTAATTGTGTTAGATCATCGAATACATTACCTAATACCAATGCATTTGCTTTGGTATTCATCTGTTTGGCTAAAGTTGCACCAAAAGAAGCAACTTCAAACGAAGCTTTTTTTAAATGGCCATCAGAATGGTCTATAAATATTAAAACTGACATATTTTTTATTTTTTATTGTGAAAAAAGGTTGAAGCACCTACAGTAGAAATGTTAGTGGGTTTGGTTAAATTACTTTTGCTTCTTCATGCAATAATTTTACTAAACCGGCTACATCATCTGCTGGCACTAACTTAACTCCAGCTTTTGCAGGTGGTAATTCGTATGTTACAATGTGCGTTAAGGCATTCACTGCAATAGGTGTAATTACCTTTAAAGGCTTGGTTCTAGCTGCCATTATGCCCCGCATATTTGGAATACGTTGTTCAGCCATACCTTTTTGACAACTAATTACAGCAGGAAGCCGGACTAAATCAACTTCTTCACCACCTTCAATTTCGCGGGTAACTTTTGCTTCTGTTCCATTCCATTCAAATTGTGTTGACAATGATAAATAGGGTAAATCTAATAAAGCTGCTATCATACCGCCAATGGCAGAACCATTATAATCAATGGTTTCTTTTCCAGTAAAAATTAAATCATAATTACCCTTATTAGCAAATGCAGCAATTTGTGAAGCAATTACATAACTGTCATCACTTTCCACATCAACTCTAAACGCTTCATCGCCGCCTAGTGCTAGTGCTTTTCTTATTATGGCATCACAATCGGCGCCACCAACTGTAATTAAATGCAAAACAATGGATGGATCTTTTTCTTTTAATTCAATAGCTTTAACAAGAGCATACCATTCATCATAGGGATTAATAATCCATTGAACACCTGCGTCTTCAAATTGCGTATTATTGTTTTTAAATGCAATTTTTGCAGTAGTATCAGGTGTTTTACTAATACAAACTAAAATTTTCATATGAACATTTTTAAATGAAACAAAGTTGTTTGCCGGTTGTTTAACATGGCAATAATTCTTTTAAAATTAGTTGTTTATGCAACTAATAGCAAATATAATAACCTTTTTATTCAAAGTTTATTTTGCTAAAAAAAACTTCTATTAATTTTAGTGTTTGTTTTAAAACTGATTACATATTTTCTCCATTAAAATCTTAGTACAATGAATAGAATTGAACAACTTTATGAATTTTTGAAGAATGATCCTAAAGATAATTTTGTGCGTCATTCGTTGGCTTTAGAGTATATTAAAATAGGCGATGATCTAAAAGCAAGAATTTTATTAGAAGAAATTTTAACTGATTCACCTAATTATATTGGTAGTTACTATCAATTAGCTAAATTATTAGAAAGGCTTAACCAAATTTCTTTGGCAATTGAATGGTACGAGAAAGGCATGCACGCAGCTAAAATGGAAGGAGATATGCATGCTTATAATGAGTTACAACTTGCTTATGAAGAACTTATTTATTAGGGAGTTTTAATTTTAACGTAGTTAATTTTTCCTAATTTTAATATTCAATCGATTGTTATGTCAGTATATGAAAATATAAGATTTCATCCTGAAAAATATATTACACCCACCGGTAGTACACTTAATTGCAAAGGATGGACACAAGAAGCTGCCTTACGCATGTTATTAAATAATTTAAATCCTGATGTTGCTGAAAAACCTGAGGATTTAATTGTGTATGGTGGAAGAGGAAAGGCGGCGAGAAACATTCCGGCTCTTGATTTAATTATTAAAGCGTTAAAAGATTTAAATAATGATGAGACTTTATTAATACAAAGTGGTAAGCCTGTAGCTATTTTAACAACACATGAAGATGCACCTAGAGTTTTAATTGCCAATTCACAATTGGTGCCAAAATGGGCAACATGGGAACATTTTGATGAGTTAGAAAAAAAGGGCTTAATGATGTATGGACAAATGACAGCAGGTAGTTGGATTTATATTGGATCACAAGGAATTGTTCAAGGCACTTTTGAAACATTTGCTGCTGTTGCAAAAAAACATTTTAATGGCTCATTAACAGGTACACTTACCGTAACTGCCGGTTTAGGTGGTATGGGAGGCGCTCAACCGTTAGCGGTAACAATGAATGATGGGGTTTGTTTAGTGGCAGAAGTAGAGGAGTGGCGAATAGATAAACGATTGCAAACTCGATATTTAGACATAAAATGTTTATCTATTGATGAGGCTATTGATAAAGCTATATTAGCCAAACAAAATCGGAATGCTATCAGTATTGGTGTACTTTGTAATGCCGTAGATTTACTAGAACAATTAATTAAACGAAATATTGCAGTTGATGTATTAACCGATCAAACCTCTGCACACGACCCATTAATAGGTTATATTCCTCATACACTTACTAATGAACAAGCCAATGTGTTGCGGCAAGATAATCCGGCTAAATATCAGGAATTAAGCTACCAAAGTATGAAACTGCATGTTGCTTACATGTTAACCCTTCAAAATAATGGCGCCATAACTTTTGATTATGGTAACAATATTAGAGCCAGAGCCAAAGAAGCCGGTTTGCAAAATGCATTTGATTTTCCAGGATTTGTACCTGCTTATATACGCCCATTATTTTGTGAAGGGAAAGGACCTTTTAGATGGGCTGCATTAAGTGGTGACCCTGCCGATATAGCTGCAACAGACCAATGTATCCTTGAGCTTTTTCCCGAAAATGAAGGATTAAAAAAATGGATAATCATGGCGCAACAACGGATTGCTTTTCAAGGATTGCCGGCAAGAATTTGTTGGTTAGGACAAGGAGAAAGAGAAAAAGCTGGCTTGGCCTTTAATGAGCTAGTGAAAAAAGGTATTGTAAAAGCGCCTATTGTTATTGGACGCGACCATTTAGATACCGGTTCGGTTGCTTCTCCTAACAGAGAAACAGAAGCCATGTTAGATGGGAGTGATGCTGTAGCCGATTGGCCTATATTAAATGCATTAGTAAATACTGCTGCGGGTGCAGGATGGGTAAGTTTACATCATGGGGGTGGTGTGGGTATGGGGTATAGTATTCATGCAGGTATGGTTATTGTAGCTGATGGTTCAGATGCTGCAGCCAAAAGATTATCTAGGGTGTTACGTAATGATCCGGGTATGGGTGTAATTAGACATGCTGATGCAGGTTACGACTTGGCTTTAACAACTCTACGTAATCATGGTTTGAGCATTATTAATCGTCTGAAATAAATAAGAATGCCTGTACAACTAATTATAATACAGGCATTTAATAAAAAAATACTAAGCTACTGCAATGGTTCTATTAACCGGTGCTTTAACGGTTTTTAGTGGTAAACTAATCTTTAAAATTCCATTTTGATAAGTAGCTTCAATTTGATCTGTGGAAATATTTTCATTTAAACTGAATACCTTCTTAAATGGTTTTTCCATAAATTCTTGTTGAACAATTTTTTTTGACTGGTTTTCAGTTTTTTCAATCGGCTGATATGCAATGGTTAAAAGACCATTATCTGCCTTAATTTCAAAATTGGCTTTATTTCTTCCCGGCGCCATTAATTCTATTTCAAAAGCATTCATTGTTTCGTAAATATTTACAGGTATAGATGCAGCATAATGCATGCCTCTTAAAGTATTCATCCAGCGATCTTGGTTAAATAAAACCTGTTTGGTGTTGTATTGCATATAATTAAAATTTTATGGTAAATATTGATTCAAATCTTATTCCTAACAAAAATTTTATTCAAATAAACGCCGAAATGACATTTTTTTATTCTCAATATGCCTATTTGGCATTTTCGATTCAAGTAAAAAGCAGTATTGTCTGTGTTATATAAGTGGGAAAATGATTAGTTTTGCAATCTAAACATGCAATTATGTACCCAGAAGAAATTGTAATACCCATGAAATCGGAGTTAACTGATAGTGGATTTGAAGAAATGTTAACGGCAAAAGATGTTGACGAAACGCTGCAAAAATCAGGTACAACTTTAGTGGTTGTAAATTCTGTTTGTGGTTGTGCCGCAGGAAGTTGTAGGCCGGGTGTTTTAATGGCTGTTCATAATGCAACCAAAAAGCCCACTCGATTAGTAACTAGTTTTGCAGGTTTTGATATAGAAGCTGTGAATAAAATTAGAGAGCATTTATTGCCTTATCCACCATCATCACCTGCTATTGCTTTATTTAAAGATGGTAAATTGGTGAGTATGATAGAGCGTCATCAAATTGAGGGAAGGCCTGCACAAGTACTTGCTCAATATCTAATTCATGAGTTTGAACAATATTGTAATTAATTTCTTGTACTTTGTTATAGATGTGTTAGTAATGTACGAAGTCCCGTTTCTACGGGACTTTTCTTTTTGAAATAGAATAATCTAAAATTTGGCAATTTCTAATTAACATTGCAATTCTAAATTTTCACAACAAAAAAATGCTATGTATCCCAATTTGTATTACGTTTTCAAAGACTTATTTGGCGTTGAATGGAACGGATTAAAACTTATAAACTCATTTGGTTTTTTTGTTGCTATCTCATTTGTTGCCTCAGCATGGGTACTCACAATGGAACTAAAAAGAAAACAGTCTGAAGGAATTTTAACTTATACAGAAAAATCAATCATTGTAGGTGGTGAGGCAAGTCTTCAAGAACTGTTGTTAAATTTTGTTTTGGGTTTTATTATGGGATTTAAAATTATTGGCGCTTTCCTTATTCCTTCAGCATTAGCGGATCCACAAAGTTTTATCTTATCTAAACAGGGTAATTTTCCTATCGGTCTTTTATTAGGAATTGTATTTGCCGGTTTAAAATGGTGGGAAAAACACAAAGAAAAATTAGCAAAACCAGAAAAGCGCATTATTAGGGTATGGCCACAAGATAGGGTTGGAGATATTGTTATTTATGCTGCCGTTTTAGGATTTGCCGGTGCTAAAATTTTTAATAGCTTAGAAACTTGGGACGATTTTATGGCTGATCCAATTGGTTCCCTTATTTCTTTTAGCGGTCTTACTTTTTATGGGGGGTTAATTTGTGCCACCATTGCTTTGTATTTTTATACCAAAAAACATAATATTCCATTTATTGCTCTATGCGATGCTGCAGCACCTGCCTTAATGTTGGCTTATGGTTTGGGAAGAATTGGGTGCCAAGTAGCAGGTGATGGTGATTGGGGTATATTGAATAGTGCTTATATAAGCAATGCTCAAGGAAAATTGATGCCAGCCACAGTAGAGCAGTTTACTAGGGCATTACAAGCCAATCAACACTATTATAGTGAACAGTTTA
>JAGWPI010000377.1 GCA_028877005.1 Bacteroidota bacterium
ACTCAAAAAATAAATTCTGCGATTATGCTTATTTATCAGAATACCAGCAAATTACAGGGCAAAAAAAATGGGACAAGTCTTTCTTTTTTAGACTTGTCCCAAGAGGTGACCCCGCAGGGACTCGAACCCTGGACCTACTGATTAAGAGTCAGTAGCTCTACCAACTGAGCTACGGAGTCGATTGGTGCAACAAATTTACTTGTTATTAAAACAATAGTAAAAACATTCTAATAATTGATAAGGAAATACTATTATTCAATTCATCACATTTGTTTTCTTTGTACCTTAACCCACCCTAAATTACATCCACATGCACATTACCAACGGTTATCAGATTTATTCACTGAGCGATACCGCTATTACAATTGATTGGGGAAATGTAATAGATGAGGAAATCAATAACCAAGTGCAGGTACTTTTTCAGTGTTTTCAGCAGCAAAAAAAAGCATTTATTCGCGATGTTATTCCTGCTTATAGCAGCATTACATTGGTTTATAACCCGGTAACCTTGTGGAAACAAGGCATTGTAACAATAGATACTTATGTACGCAATTATATTTTTAATGTAATGCAACAATGCAATTATACCTTAGCAACAGAAGAGTCGCCCATTAAAATTCCGGTATGTTATGATGCCTCTGTAGCGCCCGATTTAGAAGCATTTTGCCGTGCAAAACAAGTTTCGGTAGAGAAGTTAATTAAACTACACAGCAGTGTTATTTACCGGGTATTTATGTTGGGTTTTTTGCCGGGCTTTGCTTACATGGGTACAGTACATGACAGTATTGCCATGCCGCGCAAAACCATACCGGCACCACAGGTAGCTGCGGGTAGTGTGGGTATTGCCGGCAAACAAACAGGTATTTATCCCTTTACTTCGCCGGGTGGCTGGCATATTATTGGGCAAACACCGGAAGCCATGTTTCAGCAAAATAGAAAACAACCGGCATTACTGCAGCCGGGTAACCGTGTGCAGTTTGTGCCTATTGATGTAACTACTTTTCATTCATTGAAACAAACCCTTATACCGTGACCTTAGTTGTTATTAAACAAGGAATTGCAGATTCTATTCAGGATAATGGCCGCTATGGCTGGCAACATTTGGGCATTAATCCCGATGGTGCAATGGATAAAACAGCAGCGGCTGTAGCCAATATTTTGGTAATGAATAGCTTAGATTGTCCGGTTATAGAAATGAGTTTTCCTGCACCTATATTATTATTTGAACAGCAGGCATTGGTAGCATTGAGTGGTGCCGATTTTACTGCTTGGGTAAATGATGTGCCGGTACCCTTAAATACTCCTTTATTGATACAAAAAAATTGTGTATTGCAATTTAAACAAGTTACAGCAGGTGCCTGGTGTTATTTGTCTGTAAAAGGAGGGTTTGCTATAGATAAATGGATGGATAGTTACAGCACCAATTCCATAGCAGGCAGTGGCGGCTATAAAGGCCGATATTTAAAAAAGCACGACGAAATACCCTTATGTGATAGAACCGATTATTCTGCATTGTTAGAAGATAAAGATGTATATATTTTTCACATACAGGCCGATGCAAAACAATGGTATTTAGATACAGCGGCTATACCTGTTATAGAAAGTAAAGATTGGAAACTATTAACTGTTGCTGCCCAACAATTATTTGTAAGCAATACCTATATGGTACAACCCAATAGTAGCCGAATGGGATATTATTTACAAAGTGCACCACTGACATTAGCAACACCTATTACAATGGTATCGGCAGCAGTAACCAATGGCACTATACAGTTATTACCCAACGGTCAATGCATTGTGTTACTATCTGGTCACCAAACAACAGGTGGTTATCCTATAATAGCAACGGTATGCAGTGCCGCATTGCCAACGTTGGCACAAATAAGACCACATCAAACACTGGGTTTTCAAACGGTAAGTCTGCAGCACGCCCATCAGCTTATGCAGCAACAACAACAATATTTACAACAGTTGCAGTATGCAGCTGCAGCCAAATTAAACGAATTATTTACAGTACATGCAATCAATTGACTTGAATAGTGATATGGGCGAAGGTATGCCCAATGATGCGTTATTGATGCCCTATATTTCCAGTGCTAATATAGCGTGTGGTTTTCATGCGGGTAATGAACAAATTATGCAACAAACCATTGCCCTTTGTATACAGCATAAAGTAGCAATTGGCGCACATCCGGGGTTTAATGACAAGGAAAATTTTGGACGAAGGTCCTTATCATTATCTGATACGGAATTATGGGAATGTATACAGCAACAAGTAGATACTTTACGGCAGATTTGTAACGATATGGGCGCACAACTGCATCATATAAAATTGCATGGAGCATTGTATAATATGGTATCTGCCGATGTGGTGCTTGCAGAAAAAGTAGCTTATATATTGCATCAATTATATCCGCAGGTATGGGTATATGCATTGAGTGGCAGTTGCTTTATACATGCTTGTAAAACACTGGGTTTACCAACAGCATCTGAAGTATTTGCAGACAGAACCTATCAGGATAATGGGCAGTTAACCCCAAGAACAGCCAACAATGCACTAATACAAACAACAGAAAGCGCATTGCAACAGGTTGTAAGTATGGTACTGCATCAACAAGTGCATACTGTTACTAATGCAATTATTCCTATTGACGCCGATACAATTTGTTTACATGGTGATGGTGCACATGCGGTAGAATTTGCAAAATCTATTTATCAAACCTTACAACAAAATAGCATTGGCATCAAAACCCTCTAAAACAAGTACCGCTATTGCAGGGGCTGCATTTTTAATGGCTACTTCTGCTATTGGGCCGGGCTTTTTAACACAAACTACTTTTTTTACCCAACAATTAGGGGCTGCTTTTGCTTTTGTGATTGTGATAACAATTTTGATTGATATTGCTGTGCAACTCAACATTTGGCGTATCATAACCATGAGCGGAATGCGGGCACAAGATTTAGCCAATCAGTTATTACCCGGTTTGGGCTATGTTTTGGCGGCTATGATTGTTTTTGGTGCCATTGCATTTAATATAGGAAATGTAGCCGGTGCCGGTTTGGGGTTACAAGTATGTACGGGAATACCCACCCCCATTGGTGCAGCCATTAGTGCTGCAATAGCATTTATTATTTTTTGGCAAAAAGATGCCGGACATGCTATGGATGTATTTACCAAATACATGGGGTTAATAATGATAGCACTTACTTGTTATGTAGCTTTTGTTGGCCATCCGCCATTGGTAGATGCTTTGGTGCAAATGGTATGGCCCCATAAAATAAGTACACTGGCTATTGTTACAATTGTAGGCGGCACAGTAGGTGGTTATATTTCATTTGCAGGCGCACATAGATTGTTAGAAGCTGGAGTAACGGGTAAAAGTAAACTGATAGAAGTGAATAAAGGCGCCATTACCGGTATTGTATTAACGGGTATTATGCGGTTTGTACTATTTTTAGCCGCTTTGGGTGTAGTGGTGCAAGGAAGGTATTTAGATTCCGGTAACCCCGCTGCTGCAGTTTTTAAAATATCTGCCGGACAATTGGGTTATTTCTTTTTTGGAATTGTTATGTGGGCAGCATCTGTTACCTCTGTAATTGGTGCTTCGTTTACTGCTATTTCCTTTATTAAAACATTGCATCCTGCTATAGCAGCAAAAGAGAAAATTTGGGTGTCAGGTTTTATTATTTTGTCAACCGCTTTATTTGAATGGGTAGGACAGCCGGTAAAAGTGTTAGTGTGGGCCGGCACAGTAAATGGTTTTATATTGCCTTTGGCATTATTCATTATTTTAATTGCTGCCTTTAAGCAAAGTATTATTCCGCATTACAAACATGCTTTGTGGTTACAGGTAGTGGGATGGATGGTGGTAATAACCATGTTATGGATGGCTGTTAAAAATCTGATCAGTTGATGGTAGGAATACGTTTATGCGCTAGAGGCATTTTTAGGTTGTATTGGCTTACTAGTTTCTGCACTTCATTTACCAACGTTGTTAGCTTACCCTTTTTTATGTTCTTTAACAGCATAATGTTCACAACGCCATTGGCGCTTTAATTAAAAAAGAAACAGTTGCGTGTACAGTATGCAACACAAGCGGCCGACTTAAAAGTTTAAGGCAGCCGCTAATGAATGATCTATCCTATTATTGATAAAAATGTTACTGTAATACTTTTTCTATGTGGGTTAATTTACCTTCTGCATTAAAACCTTCAACAATAATTTTAAGTTTTTTGCTAATGTCATTATTATAGAAATCTAGTTTTACTTGCGGACTTTTTTTATTGGTTAAAACATAAGGGTTCCAGTATAAAGTACTTCTAACATCATCTCCAAACGCATCATTAGATTGATCATAATTTGGACTAAAGAACTGTTTAAATTTGGTATATCCACCTAAAATAGTATTGTCTAACCCCGGTGTATTGGCATTGTTATTGCGTTTGCTATCGTTGCCGCGTTTGGTATAAATAGCAATGGCGCCACCACTACCGCCACCCATAGAGCCAAAGAAAGGCGGGCGAAATACTTTGATATAAGCAATATCGGTAATAGGGAGGCTTTGAATCATATCGGGTTGGGCAGGACTTTCGTCTAAATATAAGTCCGGTGTACTGCCACGCCAGCTAAGGGTAGGTGTACCGCCGCCATAATTAATTTGAAGACCTGCAACTTGTCCTTGTAAATATGTAAACACATCTAATGCGCCATTGGCCCTAGGATCATCCATTACATCAAAACCATAACTGTCGCCGCCTGAAAATAGGCCTGTTGCATATTTCTCGTCTAAAACTTGTAAGGCACTTTTTACTTTAGCTCTAACCGTTACTTCTTGTAAAGTAGCCGAAGCCATTAATTTGCGCAATCGTTCTTGTTCATCCATAAAATATTGCATTCGGCGAAGTGCCATACTATCGCTCCAATTGGTTAAACTACTTTGAATGGTTACATGCCTAGGCTGTAGATTAAATAAACCGTTTGAAAAGCTAACAACGGCACCGCTATTGTTATTTCTTTTACCATTTAGCATGTAAAATAGCTTAACGGTATCGTAAAAAAATACGCCATCTTGTTCAAATGATCCATCTCTATGCACCGGTAACAACAAAAATTGTTTACTGCTATCTTTAGCTTGCACAATTACATTTAAGAAAGAAGATTCAGCGCCCATATTATTGGTACCATATACTTTACCTTCTATTTTTAAATAGTTGGTTTCAGGTGGGTATTTAATATCGGGTACCTTATTTGCGGCTAAATCGCTCCAGTTGTAACGGCGCCAACCATTGGTCATCATCACTAAGTCTAAATGGTGCACCACACTATCGGCATCGCTGCTAAAATAGTAAGCCGGGTTATGCACTTTACCTTTAATATCATCACTCAATAAAAAATCAGAATAAATAGAATGTTTATCATCAACAGGTATATCGGCATCGGTTACGGCAATAGACATGTTGGCAAAAGCAGTGTCTGATACAAAAAACTCAATAGTATTTTTGCCACGTTTATTTAGGTTAACAACAGGGGTACTGATGCGTGGATTAAAAATATAATTTTGGTTGTTTACAAATACAATACGCTCTGCAACGGGCTGCCAGTTGGCATTAAATAAGGTAATTTGTAAAATACCGGTAGGTAACTCGGTAGTGGGTAAATCGGCTACAACACTGGTTTTGGTAGAAAAATTAATTCTTGACTTGTACACCAATTGCTGGTTCATTTGCGCCATAAGGTACATGGTTTGGAACATGGGGTCGTTATTGGGCGTTCTTTCTACAAATACAATGGCTTTGTCAGTAGCGGGTTGTACAGAAAGGGTAGCTCCGTTAGGTAAAGCAGCAGGTAAAGCAGTGGTACCCGATTGTCCGTTTTCGTCTATCCAATTAATTTGATAAGTTTCGCCGGCCTTGGGTTCTACTGAAAAACTACCCATGCCATCATGCTCGGTTAAAAATGAATCTACCAAAACTTGCCGGTTGTTTTTAATAGCCCCTTTTATATAAACGGGATTGCCAAATTGGTTGGTAGCTTTAAAAGCCACACGGCAGTTTAAGCCATTTACCAAATTACCTCCTTCGGGGAATAGATAAACTTGTGTTTTTGGTAATGTAACCTGTGTTTTAGTGTTTGGCTGAATTACAGCAATAGTGCGTTGGTATAAAAATGCGGTATCAAAATTTAACATCCAGCGGGTATAAGCTCTTAATTGTAAATTTTTGCCAACATAGTTTGCCGGTACTTCAAAAGAACCGGAGGCAGTAGCCTGAAAAAGCGGTGCTACGGAATGCATGAGTAAATTACCCGATGCATCGTACCAATCTACATAAAAATTTTTACTAATAAAAGATAGGTCTATGCCTGTCATTAAATAAGCTTTGTACCAAATTGTTTCTCCTTTGTTGTAGGCTCCTTTATCAAATTGAATATGAATTTTTTCCTGTGGATATCTGTTAGCATATACATCCATCATAGAATCTAATACCTGTGCTTTTGCCGAAAACGAAAAACTCAGTATGGTGCAAACACCCAAAACTGCCAGCAATTTATTCATGTAATTCAGTTTATGTAATGAGATATGTTGGAAATTTCTTTACAATAAAAAACATCCTTTCAAGGTGTTTCTTATCAATAGGCAATATAGTAAATAATTAGTATTTTATTTTCACTCCTAAACAAACCTACTTATTTTTATAAGTAGGTTGTGTTATAATTTCATTAAAGCGAGGGTGTTTATTTACTTCAATCTTACAGCAGGGTATAATGCATAGACCCGTCTTTTTCATCTTTAATTTGAATGCCCATGGCTAATAATTCATTACGGATGGTATCACTGGTAACAAAATCTTTTTTGGCTTTGGCTTGTTGACGTAGCTGCAATAATAATTCCATTACCTGATTAAGTTTATCATTATAGGCTGGTATGGGGTTTTGTAATCCGAAAATATCTTCTAAAAAAAGCTTCATTTGTTGTTGCAAGCGCAAAACGGTGGCAGCGTTTAAACTGTTGGCCGGAATTTGTTTATTTTTTAAGCCATTGATAATAGGAGCCAATTCAAACATATTGGCCAATACTTTAGCGGTGCTTAAGTCATCATCCATAAAAACGGCAAATTCATTCATACGTTGCTGTACTTTTTCATTTAATTCAGCATCGCCGGCTATTTCATTGTTGGGTAATGGAAGTGCCAACAAATTGGTATAGGCTTCCCATAAACGTTTTAGTGCTTTTTCAGATGCTTGTAAAGCTTCATTACTAAAATCAAGTGTAGAGCGGTAATGCGATTGAAGGATAAAAAAGCGAATCGTCATGGGATGGTATGCCTGGGTTAAAATAGGATGGGTACCGCTGAACAGCTCGGTTAATTTAATAACATTGTTATAGCTTTTGCCCATTTTTTTACCATTAATGGTAATCATATTATTATGCACCCAATAACGAGCCGGAGGCTGGTGGTTACATACAGAGCTTTGGGCAATTTCGCATTCATGATGTGGAAATTGTAAATCCATACCACCCCCATGAATATCAAATTGTTTCCCCAAATACTTAGTGCTCATTGCCGAGCATTCAATATGCCATCCCGGAAAACCCTCGCCCCAGGGGCTGGTCCAGCGCATAATATGTTCGGGTGGTGCGTTTTTCCACAGTGCAAAATCGTTTTTATTTCTTTTTTCGTCTTGGTTTTCCAGTTGTCGGGTAGTTTCTAATTGTTCTTCAATATTTCTACCACTTAGTATGCCATAAGGCTGGCCAATTTTAGAAAAATCGGTATTGTATTTTTCAACATCAAAATATACTGAACCATTTACAACATAGGCATAGCCATCGGCAATAATTTGTTGAATCATGTTGATTTGTTCAACAATATGGCCGGTAGCTGTTGGTTCAATACTTGGTGGCAGGGTATTGAATTGTTGCATAGCCCAATGAAACAGGTTGGTATATTTTTGCACCAGTTCCATGGGTTCTAATTTTTCCAGAATAGCTTTACTGCTAATTTTATCTTCGGCGGCACGTCCTTCTTCTTCAAAATGTCCGGCATCGGTAATATTGCGCACATAGCGTACTTTATAACCTAAGTGTAAAAAGTAGCGGTATAAAATATCAAAAGTAATATAAGGGCGTGCATGGCCTAGGTGGCTTTCTCCGCTAACGGTAGGCCCACATACATATAAACCAACCAGTCCGGGAGTTATAGGAATAAACACTTCTTTTTTGCGCGAAAGGGTATTGTATAATTGTAAAGGCATATAAAAAATTAAGTAGCGGTACAAATAAATGTATAGGCTGCAAAAGTAGCCAATGTGTACAGTAGCAACAAACGGAAAATAAGCAGGAAGGGATGGTTATTTGGTTAACTCCAAATCACTCACCAACATAATATGGTCACTTAGGTCTTCATCTACCATATCAAATTGTTTTATGTTGAATTGAGGAGTAGCCAAAATATAATCAATACGCAGGGTAGGGGCTAAACTAATAAAACTGCGTCCAATACCAAAGCCCTTATCTAAAAATGCATCGCGCATGTTTTTTGCAATATGAAAATAAGTGAAACTGTTGGGTACGTCATTAAAGTCGCCACAAATTAAATACGGGTAAGGACTTTCATTCATTTTGTTTTTTACCAATATAGCCTGAGCGGTTCTTCTTCTAAAAGCCAATAACATTTTTTGAAGAATGCCTTTTGATGCCGCCAAGGCTTCTTCATTTTGTTGTTTTATTTTTTCCATGCCATCATAATCATCTTGGTTAAACTTATAAGATTGTAAATGCGTGGTAAAAACCCGAATGGTATCATTGCCTTTTACTATATCGGCATAAATAAGGCTTTCGGCAGTTTTAAAAGGTATGCGTACGGCACGAATTATAGGATATTTTGAAAAAATAATACAACCTGAGCGATAATTATTGTTTCTACGATAATCTTTAGAAAAAAAATGGTAGGGAAAACTATCTGTAAAAAGACCAATATGATTAGCCCCGGCATTGGCGTTGTTGGCATTATTAAACTCTTGCAAACAAACTATATCCGGTGAAAGTTTTTGAATGGTGAGCAATAAATCGGTTGGCAGTTGTTGTTTGGCGGCCTTGCTTTTGCTTAGTCCGTTAAAACTTTGCACGTTCCAGCTTATAATGCGCCAACTGTTGGGCGGTTTATTTTTATTAAAACCTTCTTTTATATTACGGGCAAACATTACTTGTATTTGTTGGTAGCTAAGCACTAAGGCAATGAGAGAAAGCAGCAGGTATTTGGGCTTAACAATTATCCAAAAAATAATAAAAAAAATAAGAATGAGTGTTAAATAAGGCATTAAAATAGCAATAAAGCTAATGGGCGTAAAATAAACGGGATTAATCCACGGACTTAAACAGCCCAGCAGATAGATGAAAATAATCAGCAGGTTTATACCAATTACAATGCGCTTTAAAAAGGGCCTGATGAATGCCAATGCCATTGCATAAAAGTAAGAATTGTTGGTGGAAGGGCAAAAGCAACATACGTGTAATTACACCAATTACACCTATAAAAAGCTGTAATTAATGAACACAGTGAAAAATACTTACTGTTTTATCCTTATATCACAAATGCTGGGATAATGGTCAGATAAATGAAGGGGGAAGGTTTTGTGCTGAATAGGGCAGATAGGCGCACGCATTAACATTACATCTATCCGCAAGGTGGGCGATATACTATCGTAGGTACCACCCAGCCCCCAGCCTGTTTGTAAAAATGCATCTTGTAAACCCTTGCTTAGTTGGTGGTATACATAAGAAGAGGGTACCGCATTCAAATCGCCGCAAAATACAAAGGGAAGTTGCATGGTATCTATAACCGAACGGATGGTATGCGCTTGTGCTACATGCACTTTATCAAAATACCGCAATTTAGAAAAAGTAGATTTTTGCAGGAATAGGGTGGTATCGGGTTTATAAAATTGCGATTCAACCGGTAATGCCTGGCTGCCATGCAAATTCATGGAACGTAAATGCACATTAATTAGTCTGAATGGTTGGTCTTTATATTGAAGGGTAACCCATTGAAAATCTTCTTTATAATGCTCGGCATTGGGAAGTGGAATAATAGCAGAATCAACAATAGGTAATCGGGAGAAAATAATAATGCCATTACGTTGAATGCCATAACCCTCTATACCAAATGAAAAATTATTTACAAATGCACTGAAAGGATAATGCAAAGAATCGCGAATAAATGGTAATGTACTTCTAAAATGTTTACCTGAGTCGGTGGCAAAATCTTGAAAGCAAAGAATATCGGCATTAGATTGGCGAATGAATGCCAGCATTTGCCGGCGTGGATTACCCGGTGTATCATTTTTAATGGCAGCATTTAAAAACTCATTTACATTCCACGATAATATGCGAATGCTGCCCACAGGCTTCTGCATTGTAAAAGTAGTATTGGGATGAAAGCCCCAAATAGCTTTTACATTACTATACCCTAGCACCATAATCAGTAACAAGAACCATCCATATTTTTTAAAGAGTAGGAAGCCCAATATACAAACCAACACCATTCCGATAAATATTACCGGAAAGGCCAACGCCAAAAACGTCATGGGCCAAAAACGTACGGGATTTATAAAAGGGGTAAAAGCGGCTAATGCATATAGGCCACTATATACAATGCACAATATACCTATTAATTTTTTAAAGACAGATACTGCAAAAAAAGCCATGCGGGTTATAAATCTTTACTGGCTTTTTTCAAAAATTCCTTTTCTTCCTCACTAAGCATATGGTAGCCTTGTTGGTTAATTTTATCCAAAATATCATCTAAGCGTTGTTGGGTAATATGCTGGGTTTTCTGAAAAGGTTTGGTACTGGATTGGTAAAATAATGTTTCTTTTATGCCCACTTTTTGGTGCTTTTTATCAGGATTAAACAAATCATCTGTTTTTTCAACCAATCGGTGCATCCACCGGCCCCAATCATTACCCCTTTTTAATTGTTGAATGTATAAAAAGCCAACCAAGCCACCGGTTAAATGTGCAATGGCATTGCCCCCATTTTGGCTGGCAATGGTTGCATAATCAATAGCTACAAAAACTAGGGTAAGTACCCAAATAGGAATACCGCCATTAATTAGCGGAAAAATGCGATAATCAGGCGCCAAAGTAGTTGTGGCAACGGCAATGGCCATTACGGCAGCACCACCACCCATTAAGGCGGGCGTAAAAGCCATATTTTGGTAAAGGGCCGGAATTAAGTTAATGCTTAAAACAAAAGCTATACCACCAAAAAAACCACCATATAAATAAATAGGAATAATGTTTTTATTACCGGCCAAATCTTGTAAAATATAACCGAATGCCCAAATCCATAAAACAGTGCTTATAATACCCCATACACTGTAAGTAGTAAACATGTAGGTAATGATTGTCCATATACGGGGAAAGAAAACATCCGTGTCGGCAGGTAAACTTAACCAACCAACAATTTGCTTTTGGAAAAACAAGTTAGCAGTGGCATTGCTATCATATGAAATGAAATAAACAATTTTAATAAATGTGAGTGATATAAAGAACAGAGCATTCAAAATAATCAGAAAAACCAAGGCATTCTTGTCTTCGCCTAACAAAGGCCTTCTTCTTGTATTATGCATTTCACTCAAATTCATACATTAAAATTGCAAAAAATTACTGAATTGTAAGGTTAAATTGCATTAATAAAACGAAGTTCTGTTGTTTTTGTTCCAAAAGTACACTAAAATAATACCTACTAAGGCTCCACCCAGGTGGGCAAAATGGGCCACATCATCTCCAGCAGAGTTTTTAATACCCAAGTATAATTCGAAAGCGGCATATAAAATAACAAACCATTTGGCTTTAATGGGTACAAAGAAATAAAGGTAAATTTTGGTATTAGGAAACAAATAACCAAAGGCAGCTAAGCAGCCAAATACAGCCCCGGAGGCACCAATAGTGGCTTCATTTAGTTTGGCTAAGAAGTTAACTTTATACAGTTGTTGGGTTGCGGGGTCTAAACTATTGAATGCTGCTATTAAATGCTGGGTTTGAAAGTATAAAACGATTAAATGGCTAAAAGCGGCACCCAGTCCGCAAATAATATAAAAGGTTAAAAAACGTTTAGGCCCCCAAAGATTCTCTAGCACAGAACCAAACATCCACAAGGCAAACATATTAAAGAAAATATGTTCAAAGCCGCCATGCATAAACATATGGGTAATTAATTGCCAAGGCCTAAACAATGGACTTTGAAAAGTGTGCAGGGCAAACAAATCGTCCATATTAATAAGACCTTGTTGGCCAATGGTTATTTGTGCCAAAAAAACCAAACCATTTATAATAATAAGGTTTTTAATCACTAAGGGTAATATCTGAAATCTACCGGGCCTAAATTCTGTCATGCTACAATATTATGGGTTTATAAAAGTTTCTTTTAATTTAAGTTGTACAATATTTTCAATATGGAAGGTATGTGGAAACATATCTACCGGCTGCACCTTGGTAACGGTATATTTTTCATCTAATATAGCCAAATCTCTGGCCTGCGTAGCCGGATTACAACTAACATATACCACCAATGGCGCAGCAATATCTAATAATTTTTGTATTAATTTTTCATGCATGCCCGCTCTGGGGGGGTCGGTAATAATCACATCAGGCCTCCCATTTTGGGCAAAAAAATCATCTGTACAAATTTTTATTACATCACCGGCAAAAAACGCAGCATCGTGTATGTTATTGATTGCAGCATTTTCTTTGGCATCCTCAATGGCTTCAGGTACGGTTTCCACACCAACAATTTTTTTAGCTTGTTTGCTAACAAAAATACCAATACTTCCCGTTCCACAATATAAATCATATACAGTTTGGGTGCCATTTAATTCGGCCATTTCCCGAATAAGGCGGTACAATTGCTCACCTTGTGTAGTGTTGGTTTGAAAGAAGGACTTGGGTCCTATTTTAAATTGAAAATCTTCTAAGGTTTCTATAATGTAGCCGGGACCTTTCCAGGTATGCACGGGTATATCATATATACTATCATTGAATTTTGGATTAATGGTATACAACAGTGTAGTAATTTCAGGAAACTGTTGTTCAATACTATTCAGTAATGCTTCGCGCAGGGTTTTATCTTCATAGCCTACTACAATATTCACCATTAACTGACCCGTTCGGGCTAAACGAATCATTACATTTCTCAGCCAGCCTGTATGCAAACGGGCATCATAAAAAGGAATATGGTGTGTTCTGCCAAAAGCCACAATAGCTTTTCTAATGGCATTTGTGGGTTCGTTTTGCAAAAAGCAGGTATCAATTTCCACTACTTTATCAAAAACCCCTTTGGCATGAAAGCCACCATAACCCACCGGTTCATCCTTTGGTATAGCGTGGGGGGGCAGTTGTTTAAAATTGGCTTTTGGAATGTATTTTTTATTAGAAAAAGTAAATTCTACTTTATTTCGGTAGCCTTTTGTAGCTGCAGCGCCAATAATGGGTTCAAAAGGCGGAAGTGAAATTTTGGCCAATCGGGTAAGGTGGTCGTGTACTTGTTGGGCCTTGTATTGAAGTTGTAAATGATAGGGCAGCATTTGCCAAGAGCAGCCACCACAGGTGCCAAAGTGGCTGCAAAAAGGCTCTGCCCTTTGGCTAGATGGTTGGTGAATGGTAATTGCCTCACCTTCGGCCCAATCTTTTTTGTTTTTATGCAGCAATACATTCACCACATCGCCGGGTACTGCTTTTTCAATAAATACTGCTTTTCCGTTTACACGGGCAATTGATTTACCTTCGGCAGCATAAGCTTCTACCAAAACATTTTCTAAAATAATACGATCTTTCTTTTTTCTCACAAGCACAAAAATAACATTCGAAGGCTTTGATTGTGAAAATATACCCATGAATACCGTTTTTTACAGAAGGATTAACGGAAACATTAGCATCATTTCTTACATTTACAACACCTATTTTTA
>JAGWPI010000378.1 GCA_028877005.1 Bacteroidota bacterium
GAAGATTTATTGAAAAAGTTTGGAGGATTGGTGAAAAAATCAGTGAAGCAAAATCTTCTAGAAATTTTGCTTCACTGAATAAATTATTACATAAAACTATTTGTTTATGAAAAAGATACATTGTTTACAATCCATTTATTCAAAATGGTTTGTTTTTATTATAATGTTGAGTGTTGTCATGTGTACAAGTTGCAAAAAACACTTTAATTCTTCAATAGCAGCACAAGGAGAGGACGGGATACAACCTTTTAACTTTAATTGGGAAACAGTTGATTGGATGCCTACTCCCACTGTTGTAGGCCAATCTTTAATAAATCCACCATGGATTGGGCAGGGAAGCATAACTTCTGTTTATGGTATTGATGTAGCAAATGATTACAAGGCTACTGATGGTTGGGTTTTAGTGTATAATAGTTTTGACCCAAATTCTCCCGGGCCGTTAGAGGATCCTTACTTTATTTTGTATAACAGATATCGAGGATTAATGCGTATTTATTTTTTTATAACTTCCCAAGTTTCTGCTAATTCTGATTATTTAGTTGATGGGCTTACAGTATCAACATCTGGAACTACAAGTCTATTAAATTTTTTGGGTAATGATATTGTCGATGTTTCTCAAAATCAATTATCATATTCACAAATAGAACCAGGTCCACCAGATGGCTCAGCTCCTTTAGGAACCAGAAAGTGGTACATGCTACAATATGAATTGGCCTATGATCCCAATTTAGCGAACACAAATTATAACAATATTCAATTGAGTTGGTACACCAATTATAATAGTATTTCCAAAATATCATTGGGTGGGCCATTGATAGGTAGTGTGAATGGTACTGTTGGATCTTCTACGTCTAATATTAGTTCATCTCTTTTAAATGGATTAAAAGTAGTCACAACAGCAGGTCTTTCTTTGGCAGGTAGTTCTTCTGTAAATAATGCCAGCGGTAATTTTTCTGCAGTATACCCAATAGTAAATCCAGATGGGACAATACAGGGATACACACCTACCACAATTAACAATAAATTAGGATTGTCAAATGCAACTTTCACAGCACTTCAGAGTGGACTAAATAGCGCATTTTCTGCTGCAACTGGCAATATTCCAGGAGCAGTTGCAGGATTATTAAGTGCAATAATAGGCGGAAACAGCAATGCTCAAACAATAAGTTTAACACTCAATGCAAAGTTACAATTGGATGGTACTAGTACAAGTAAAGGTTCTTTTCCCGCAAGTCCCGCTTCTGTATATGTACCTGGGACAATCATAGATCCAATTACTGCACAAGGTTATATTCCATTGTATACAAATAGTTTAGGTATTTTTAATTTATCTTCCAAGCCCATTGTCAATATACATACTAATTCAATTAAAGTAAATCAAAATGGTGGCATCTATTATCAATATGATAATTTATACACAGTTAATGCATCTTCAATTAATTATTTATGGAATCCGTCAGTTATAAATTCTTCATCAACTGGTGCTACAATTAAAAATTTAAAAACTGAAGTAGTATTAATTGACCCAGATTTGTCTGCAAATCCCGTCATTGGCGGAAATCTCGGCATCATTGGAACTCATACAGTTATTACTGGAACATCCGTTGGTACAACTTATACAGTACCAAGAGTGCAGCCTCGTAATAATTATGCTGCTGTTCGAATAACATTTGACGTTGTACCAAACAATGGTAGTACCCCAAAATCAACAATTATTAAAACCTTTTTAGCCAATCTTGTAAGTAATTAAATTTATAGTATATGAACAAATATCCAATTAAAATTTTAATCTTCATGTTAATTATTACTGGTTTTTCTTTTGCTTCTTGTACTAAAGAAGTTTCTGCGCCAACACAAGGACAAATTACAGCAGCTAAGCTACAAAAAGTAATGGCAAAGGGGGATATTGTATTTGTATACAATGTAGATGGAACATCTGCGCAGGGGAGTTTAGTTAACATATCTAACGATGGATACATAACAGTTGCTTATCAGGCTGTTTATGCAACCTACAATTTAAATTTATTAAAGGGATACTACAGTGTTGTGTTAAGTAATGGCAATAACTGGTTCCTTTATTTTTAAATTTACTCATAATAGCCCGAATATAAAAGTTCGGGCCTAAAACATCTATAATGTTTCGTGTTTGTTTAATTACGTTATTTTTAATTCAATACTTTCATTGTTTCTCTCAAACAAAAAAAGGAGCCATATATCCCAGTACCAGTTATCATTTAGATAATGATACCTTAATAACCGATTTTGGGTTTAAAATTTATGAAGGGTTAACATTAAAAGCGGGCAATGGATCAGGGGTCAATGCCATTTATCAGCAGATTAGATTTAAAACGCAGTTAAATTCATCATTATTGCTATTTCATGATGCTGAAATAAAAACAACATATGCTAATAGTAACAATCCTGAAATTGACAGACAGAATGATAAATTAAAAGAGCTGTTACATTACGGAGATAGGTTGGTGGTAAAAAAAATAACCCAAAAAGGAAATAAAAAGTTTGGTTATTGGTATTATCTAATACTTAAAAGAACAAAAGCACCACACACTAAATTAGTTTGTAATATAGAATTGGCTGTTAACTGTAAAGAAATACTTTTTCAATAGCATTTAAAAATATAACAGCATGCGGCAAATATATATTTTGCTATGCTTTTTTATTATAAAAAGCCTTAATGCACAATATAGTATAGGAGTATTTTCAGGTTATACTAATAATCATTTACAAACCAATATTTCTAATCGTTTGTTTACTGAAAATAAGAATGGCAATAGTTTTAGTACAGGGTTAATATTTAAATATGCATATAAAAATAAAATTCAATTACTAACTGAATTAGATTTATTGCAAAAAAATTATTCATTTGTTCGCAAAGGGATTTATGAAGGTATTTTTGCGAATTACAGAAATACGTATTTGCAATTGCCGGTTATTATTGAATACAAGTTACTGCAAAACAGTAAATGGGAATTATGGGTCGATGTCGGATTTTTTGTTTCTTATTGGGTTGATGGAAACATAAAAGGGGTAATATCTAATGTGTTTGATAGTTACTATGCCGTAGATGCTACAGGTGTAATGACAAATTATTTGCGTTTTACCGATTATTCCCAAAAATACACGTTTTCTCATTTAAAAGATAATAGGTTCGAGGCGGGGCCATTAGTGGGTATAACATCTATGTATCAACTTAATAATAGGTATTCTTTTTTTGTCAATACAAGATTTTACTTATCTATCATTTCGCAACAAAAAAATTATTCTATTAGTCAGATTATGCAGTATAATCAAACCAGTGTAATTTCTGCAGGCTGTATGTTTAATTTTCATAAAAAAAATTGACAGTAATGCAAAATATTCTTTTGAAACATAAACTTATTAATGTTTTATTTTTTCTTTTTATTTTTTCTTCATGTAAAAAAGTTGCTTTACCCATAAATAATGAAATCCCAAAAACATTTAGTGGTGTGTTTGAGCAGTTTTGGAATAAAATGAATATGAATTATATTTATTGGGATATTGATACAACAAATTGGAATAGGATGTATCTGAAATATAAGCCTGTATTTGCAAAGTTAGATTTGAATAACGCTGCCGATTTTAAAAAGAGTGTTTCTTTTTTTAAAGATATGACAAAAACCATAATGGATGGGCATTATTATATTTCATTTATGCAAAATGCTATTATAGATTCATTTGTTTATCCTGCTTATGATAAGAAAAAGAATTTATACGGATTTCATAGTCCCTATGCTTTTTATAAAGTAGATACAGGTTATTTAGATGCAAATTATCAATTAGGTGTTGAGAATACTTATTCATACGGAGGGCAGCCTTTAACTGTTTTATACGGAACTATTCAGCATAATATTTTATTTTTTTCTTGTAATTATTTTTCATTGTCAAAAGCATATTATTCAACAACAGCTAATAAAATACAGCCAGTTTTAAACTCATTTTTCAATGCATTAAATACAACTAATACTAAAATTAAAGGATTAATTATAGATGTAAGGAGTAATTATGGGGGAGATTTAAGTGACTTAAATTTTTTAGTTGGAAGGTTCATTGACAAACCTTTGTTGTTTGGTTATACGCAATATAAAATTGGCAATGGAAGGTATGATTATAGTGCATGGGTTCCAGCTTATATAAATCCACCAAAAAAAACGAAGCAGTTAAATATTCCTATTATTGTTTTAGCAGATAATGTTTCAGCTTCTTTAGCGGAAGCTACTGTAATGGCAGTTAAAGCATTTCCTAATTCTGTTTTTGTTGGCGAAACAACGTTTGGTGCAACAGGACCCATTGTTAGTGATAATAATTTATACAATGATGGTAGTTTTACTGTACCTGATTTCATGAGTGTACAAACATCTTCATCAAAGTTTAAATATATTGATGGTAAAATTTATGAGGGAAAAGGAATTGCTCCCGATTATTATGTTGCATTTAATCTTTCGGCTTTACA
>JAGWPI010000379.1 GCA_028877005.1 Bacteroidota bacterium
GCCATTGTTGGCTTAGGCCGCACCGTTTATACCCATGAAAATTTTCGCGAAAGGTTAAGGAAAGGCATTGATTTGTACAGCAGAAGTAAAGACGATCCTAAATCAGAGCAGCATTGGAATGAATTTAGCCAGCATATTCAATATATTGCTATGGATGGAGAAGATGCTGCTGCCTATAACAAATTAAGCGATTATGTTGCACTTAAAAACACTGAGTGGAATGTAAAGCCCCAAGTACTATTTTACTTGGCTGTAGCACCTCAATTGGTGCCGGATATTGCCACAAGTGTTGGTGGTTTAAATCTAAGCAATGTTGCCCATTGTGTGCGTATTGTTATTGAAAAACCATTTGGCCACGATTTAGAAAGTGCCCATGAACTGAATGCTTTATTAAAAAGCATGTTTAAAGAAGAACAAATTTATAGGATAGACCACTACTTAGGTAAAGAAACTGTACAAAATATTCTAGCTTTTCGTTTTGCTAATGCCTTGTTTGAACCTATTTGGAACCGTAACTATATAGATCATGTTCAAATTACCAATGCCGAAACAGTAGGGGTAGAAGAACGCGGTGGTTATTATGAAAAAAGTGGGGCATTACGCGATATGGTGCAAAACCATATTCTGCAATTAATTTGTATGATTGCTATGGAAGCCCCTGTTAGCTTTGATGCTAATGAAATACGTAATAAGAAAGTAGATGTATTAAATGCTATCCGGAAAATAACCAAAGAGCAAGCACACGAACATGCCGTACGTGGCCAATATAGCGCAGGATGGATGAAGGGTAAAGAAGTAAAAGGATATAGAGAAGAAGAAAATGTACATCCTAACTCTAATGTAGAAACTTTTGCTGCCGTTAAATTTTTTATTGATAACTGGCGTTGGCAGGATGTGCCATTTTATGTGCGCACCGGTAAATACCTGCACGAAAAAACCACCATTATTACCATTCAGTTTAAGCAGGCACCTAAATTTGCATTTCCACCCGAGGCCGCTGAAACCTGGCGCCCTAATCGGTTAACCATTAGCATACAACCCAATATGGATATCCGTTTGCGCTTTCAAGCCAAGAAGCCCGGTCAGGATATTACCCTTAATCCGGTGGACATGATTTTTAGTTATGCCGATGCCTATGATGGGCATGAACCGGAAGCTTATGAAACATTATTGTTAGATGTTATGCAGGGTAACGCTACCCTGTTTATGCGCGATGATCAGGTAGAGGCGGCATGGAAAATTATTATGCCTATTTTAGAAGCCTGGCAAATAAGACCACCGGTTGATTTTCCAAATTATAGTCCCGATAGTTGGGGGCCTGAAGATGCAGAAGCTTTAATTGCAAGAGATGGTCATAATTGGATTACGTTACCCTTGCCGCATAAAGATTAGGATGTACAAACAGTCTGTTTTTTTAAAATAAAAAGATTGCTAAAAAAATATGGCTGCCGTACTTACGTACTACCCTTGGTGTAAAATATAATTGTTCACTTTTAAATGAAAATAAATGCCATTGTATGTAGAACCCAATACCGATGTGTTAATGCACACAGTTGCCAATTGGATGGTAAACCTTATAGGCGAAACTTTGAAAAAACAAGGGCGTTTTACTTTGGCATTATCCGGCGGTAATACCCCTAAAAGTTTGCATCAACTGTTGGCTTCTGCTGCCTTTCGCGATAAAATTGATTGGGGTAAAATACATTTCTTTTTTGGAGATGAACGTTTTGTGCCTTTTAATGATGTGCGTAATAATGCTAAAATGGCATTTGATACCTTATTGAATCTGGTACCGGTTGTACCTGAGCAAATTCACATCATGCAAACTGAAAATATTACGCCCGAAGCCTCTGCGGAGGCTTATGAAAATATATTGCATCAATACTTTAATGATGGCGGTTTTAGTTTTGATTTGGTTTTATTGGGAATGGGTGATGATGGCCACACATTGTCCTTATTCCCGGGTACATCGGTGATTGATGAAACAAAAAAATGGGTAACGCATCTATGGTTAGCTGCTCAGGATATGTATAGAATTACCCTAACTGCACCTATTGTAAACCAGTCTGCCCACGTGGCTTTTTTAACTACAGGTGCCAATAAAGCACAGGCTTTAAAAGCTGTATTAGAAGGACCTAAACAAGTACATCACTTTCCTGCACAAATTATTCAACCTAAGGGCAAACTGCATTGGTTTACCGATGTGGCTGCTGCAGCATTGCTAACACCTTCACTCTAAAAAAACCCGGGTAAAAAACTCCCCGGGTTTTTCAGTAAACAAACCATAATAAACCCATCCGTTTCTTATTGTTTTTGAGGTGTTACCTTGCAGGTTTTGATACCGAAAATGGTATACAAAGGGCAAAATGAAATGAAAGAAGTTGCCAAAAATACTGCACCAAGTATTAATAAAATAATGCCAAAAGTACCGGTAACGGTTTGCGTAAAGTACAATATGGCAAATACAATGGCCAGTATTACGCGAATAATGCGGTCTGCACCGCCCATGTTTTTTTTCATATACTTGTTTTTGTTTTTTTATATATAATTGAATGAAGCCAATGCCTATGGATTTTATTATGTTAACTGTTCGGTAAAAAATATTGTATAATACCTGCTACTCCCCAAGCCAATAACGCACAAATAATACAAACCAACAGAAGTTTAAACCATGTGCCCTTCATTGCGGATATAAAATTAATTGGTTGTTTTTTGATAAAACATGATAAAAGTCACACAACTGATTTTTACCATTTAATTTGTACCGACAAGTTTAATACCCTTCCTTCTAATGGACCCCAAATATCACTAAATACCGGATTGTTATAAGGAGGGTATACCAATTGCCCGTAGTTGCCTTGTTTAAAGTTAAATATATTTTCACAATTTAGTACAACAGATATTTTTTTGAACTGATAATTCAGCATGGCGGCCGAAAGTACATAATCTCTGGTGCTACTGCCATCCTCTAAATATTGTTTACCTGTATAGGATAATTCAAGGCCTATTCTAAACTGATCGGCAATTTCAAAACTAGCTAATCCGGCAATTTTGTGTTGGGCAATTAATGGAAAATGGGGTGCTTGTGGGTCATAGTTGCGTTGTGTATGGGTATATACATAGCCTAAGTACAATTCTGTTTCATCTTCTCTGGCTTGTAAATAAGTTTCAAATCCTGCCGTGGTTAAATTTTGTGCAGCATTATACCAATGCATGTTATATGGATTGGTGATAGAATCTAATAACAAGGGATGAGTTATTGCTGTATAAAAAAAACTTTGGTTAACTGTAAACTGCCATTCATCACCGCGCCATTTGTAATTTAAATCTATATTAGCGCCACTACTTTTTTCTGCTATAGTATTGGTTTTAAAGCCGGCTATATACCGGTAAAAACGTTCATCTACATCGCCCGAAAATAAAGAGGGTGTTTTATAGCCCATACCACCACCTAACCGAACGGTGAGGTTTTGATTAAAGCGATACATAAATGAAATACGGGGTAATATGAAATTACCATACACACTATGATGGTCTACACGTAAGCCGGCCTCTGCTGTTAAAGCAGGTGTTATTTTCCAATCGTCTTGCACATAAGCGCCAATAGTATAACCACTTTCATTGGTTAATAAAGTACTGTCCGGTTGATGTTTCATAAAGGCATCACCGTTAAAGTTAATGCCGGCAATCCAGTTGTGCTTATTTGTTTTTTTACTGTAGGCCAACTCACTATACCAAAGGTTTTGAGTGGCTTGCATACCAAATAAATCAGTAAGTACCGTGCGATTATATAAGCTGGTAGTGGCTTTTAAACTTAGGTGTGCACCATTAGGTAACCGATTTTCCCAATCTGCATCAAATGTATTGCGCCAACTTTTGTTTTGAATAAAAAATTGATGTTGGTTATTGGTGGTACCCTTTAATACTTGCATATCGCCACCTTTTCTGTCTTCTGCGTTTAAAGTATATCCTAAAATTAAACTGCTGTTGGGGTTGTTATATATAAATAAACGTGGATGTACAAATATGCTTTTAACATTAGGTACCGTGCTAAAGCCATTGTTGTACACATCTACAGCTTGTTGAAGATTACCACCCGCAAATAGGGTATAGCCCAAACTATTATTACGTGCAGCTGAAAATACATTCAGGTTGTTTTCTAATAAAGAGGTTCGGTTAACAATTAAGCTATTTTCGGGTTGATTGCGCTTGGGTGTTTTTGAAACCAAGTTCATCATACCGGCAATAGCACCACCACCATACAAGGTTGAGGATGCGCCTTTAATTAACTCTACCTGCTTTAAATCCAAGGGTGGAATTTGTAATAGGCCAAAACTGCCGGAATACCCGGCAAATAAAGGCATGCCATCCCGCAGTATTTGGGTGTATCTGCCCGGTAAGCCCTGAATACGTAAATCGGCATTGCCGGTAGCCGCATTGGTTTGTTGCACTTGTATGCCGGCCACATCGCCCAATAAACCTAATAAATTACCAGGATTAATTTGTGTTTCTTCTTCTATCTCTTCTGAGCCAATTACTTCCACCCTTGTAGGCAAATCTTCTATTCTAGAATTGGTTTTAGAGGCAGCTACTACTACAACATCTGCTAATTGGTGGGTTTGGTTATGCAGGGCTATTGTTATCCATACATCGCCTTTTAGGGGCAATTGCACACTAGTGTCTTTACCTGCCAAACCGGTATAACTAAAGCGTATTTTTTGTTTTAATTCTGTGGTATGTAGTGGTAGTAAAAAGTGGCCACTACTATCGGTGGTGGTGGTTTTTTTTATTTCAGGTAAATAAACAGAAACACCCTGTAAAGGATGCGTTCCGGTGCTATCCAGTACAATTCCTCGCAATGTTTGTTGTGCCCAAATACTTTGGGTAACCAAAAACAAACAACAAATAATATAAATACGACGCATAATTTTATTGTTGAATAAATGCAAAATAATTTTCGGTAATACTATACCGTTGTAACATTGTTATGATACACAAAAGCTATTGTTTCCGGCAACCCACCTTATTAAAGGTATATTAGGTAAAAGGCTTCGGGCAGTTGTTTGACCGAAGAAATGAGGCTTTTTGCAGGTTGCACGTGCTTATGCTACTGAAGTTAGTGGAGGATGGAATATACTACCGGTATAACCATATGGTAAAATATATGTACCATTTATAACAGTGAAGCTTTTTTGTAAGAGAGGTTGAGAAACAATTGGTGTAGTAGTTTCTGGTGTATAAAACAAAACAGTAAAGCCAATAGTAGAGGTATTGGGAAGCGGCAAAAAGGGATGGTTGTTAGGGGTTTGGTTTTCCTGCTGTTCGGTAGGGTCAATTCCGGCTAGCAATAATTTTTCACCAATAAACTCTATTACATCCATGTTAGTATCTTCCTGCAAATAAAAATTATACATAGCCACTAAACTCCGTCCGGCATTTAATTGGTTAGGCATGGTTACTAGCGTGTACAAGCTAAATATAGCTGTTACCGCTATTAGTAATAGGGTTTTAAAACCTTTCCAAAATATATTTGCTATAGGCATATACAAGGTTTTGTATTGGGTTACCCGGGTATACGAGAAATATATTTTTCAATTTCTTTAATCTGATCAACCACTTGTTTGGTTTTGGGTTTACAGGCTTTTGCCTTTCTAAAATAATCTTTAGCAGCTCTAAATTCGCGTTTATTCATAAAAATCTGGCACATACCCAA
>JAGWPI010000380.1 GCA_028877005.1 Bacteroidota bacterium
AACTGATTTTGGCGGGTGTTAATGAACGTTGAATTAGTAATTGAATATTGTTGGTGTAATTAATTACATCAATATTTTCATTTTTTAATTCACGAACGATACCATGAATACGGCTACCTTTCATACCTACACAAGCACCCACCGGGTCAATTCTATCGTCATAGGATTCTACTGCTACTTTTGCTCTTTCACCCGGCTCTCGTACTATTTTTTTGATTGAAATTAGTCCGTCAAAAATTTCGGGTACTTCAATTTCCAACAGTTTGGCTAAAAATAACGGGCTAGTTCTTGAAAGTATAATAACAGGTGAATTATTTTTTAAATCAACTCTGGCAACAACTGCACGAATAGTTTCGCCTTTGCGAAAAAAGTCTTGAGGTATTTGCTCAGATTTTGGCAAAATTAATTCATTCCCCTCTTCATCAAGTAATAAAACTTCTTTTTTCCATACCTGATGTACGTCGGCTGAAATAATTTCACCAATTCTATCGCTATATTTTTTTACCAGTACATTCTTTTTTAAATCATTAATACGGCTGGCTAAAGTTTGTTTAGCAGCTAAAATAGCCCGGCGTCCAAAGTCGAGCATATCAACCTCTTCATATAATTCTTCTCCTACTTCAAAATCGGGTTCAATTTTTACGGCTTCCGAATAACTAATTTCAGCCAATGGATCTTGTACTTCCCCATCTTCTACAATCATACGGCGTCGAATAATTTCTAAATCTCCTTTTTCGGCATTTACTATTACGTCAAAATTTTCATCGCTGCCATATTTTTTGCGCAAAAGGGTTTTAAAAACATCTTCAACTACTTTCATTAAAGTAGGCCTGTCCAGATTTTCAGTGTCTTTAAATTCCTGAAATGCATCAATTAGGTTAATACTTGCCATAAGTGTATTTTTTCAGTATTTAGGGCTTTTGCTTGAAGCCTTTTTTAATTTAAAATTTTATTTGAACGGTTGTGGTTTTTATATTAGCAAATGGTATAATTAATTGTTGTGTTTTTGCTTTTTTCCCTTTTCCTATTGTTTGTTCTATTAAAATATCTTGTTCGGTAACGGCCAACAAAACACCTTCTTTTACTGTATCATCCGTAAAAACAACTTCTACATTTCTGCCAATATTTTTTGGATACTGCCTATGTAGCTTAAGGGGTTCATCTACACCGGGTGATGATACTTCTAAACTAAATTCTCCTTCAGGGAAAATACCTACCTCTGTTATGAGTTGGTATAGTTTTCTATTAAAGTATACACATTTTTCAATAGGAATTCCTTCGTCACCATCTAAAAATACCTTAATGTTTTGTGTTGGTTTTATTTTAACCGATACACAAAAAAAAGAGGGCTCAGTTTCTAACATGGCATGTATAATGCCTGTAATTTGTTCTATTTGTGATTGTGTTGACATACCTATAAAGCAGAAGGGAACGCTTCCGTTCCCTTCCATCGTTCTTTTTTCCATTGCAAATGTAATGGATAAAATGTTTATCCTCCAAATAGAAATTGTAATTAAATAGAAATGGTTAAAAAATAGCGTATCGGTTTAAATTAAAATAGGTTATTGTATTTTTGCAGCTATGTTAAAAGTTATTATTTGGGTTTGTGTATTATACCTTATTTATAAGTTTGTTTTTGATTTAGTAGTACCTATTGGTAAAGCTACCTCTGAAATGAAACAGAAAATAAATGCCATGCATCAAGCACAACAGCAGGCAGAAGCACAACACGAAACCACTGCATCCTCCCGCAAACCAGCTTCTAATAATGTAAAACCATCGGATGAAGAGTATATTGATTTTGAAGAAATGAAATGATTATATTTTTTGCGGTTACTTCTTTATATTATTCAGTTATTTTACTATTTGTATCATTCACCTTTTTATTCAACAATTTATGAAAAAATGCTTCTTTTTTATTTTTGTTTGCATTTTTATAGGTAGGGAAATTACTGTTGCTCAGCCATTACAACAATCATCTGCTGCTACACAAAAATGGTGGAAAGAAGCTGTGGTATATCAAATTTATCCTAGAAGTTTTAAAGATAGTAATGGTGATGGTATAGGTGATTTAAAGGGGATTATTTCTAAATTAGATTACATAAAAAGTTTAGGGGTAGATGTTGTTTGGTTAAATCCTATTTATCAATCTCCCAATTTTGATAACGGTTATGATGTAAGCGATTATAAAAAAATTTTACCTGAATTTGGTACTATGGCCGATTTTGATTCTTTGTTGCAGGGCATGCACCGAAGGGGCATTAAGCTAGTGATGGATTTGGTGGTAAACCATAGCAGTAGTGAGCATGAGTGGTTTAAACAAAGCCGAAGTTCACGTACCAATCCTTATCGCGATTATTATCACTGGTGGAATGCTGAAAATGGGAAGCCTCCTTATCGTTTTAGCTTGTTTGATATTAATCATGATGCTTGGAAATATGATACTACTACCAATGCTTATTATTTACATTATTTTTCAGATAAGCAACCTGATTTAAATTGGGAAAATCCTAAAGTGCGTAATGAGGTATATAATATTATGCGTTTTTGGGCTAATAAAGGTATTGATGGCTTTCGGTTAGATGCCTTTCAATTCGTAGCAAAAGACACAACCTTCCCTCAGTTTCCAAAAAGATTTGAAAAAAATTTTATGCATTATTATGCTATGCAGGGTAATTTACACGGTTATCTGCAGCAAATGAATCAGCAAATTTTTAGTAAATACGATGTAATGAGTGTGGCAGAGGGCGCAGGTAATACATTTGAAGACGCACATAATTTAGTAGACAGTAACCGGCATGAGTTAAATATTGCTTATGCTTTTAACGGGGTTGATATTGCGAAACCTAACGGATATAGCCTTCTGCAATTTAAAACAGTTTTTTCGCAATGGGACAGTGCATTTGAACACAGTGGATGGTTGGCCGTTTTTTTAGCCAATCACGATCAGGCAAGAATGGTAAGTCGTTTTGGAAATGATGCTCCAGCTTTTAGAACTCATTCTTCTCAAATGCTTTCAACCTTTTTGCTTACCATGCGAGGTACCCCATTTTATTATAATGGTGATGAACTAGGTATGAGTAATCCCCATTTTACTTCTATCAGCGATTATAGAGATGAAGTGATTTTGGATGCCTATAAACATACAAAACAAACAGGTGGCAATATAAATGTTTTTATGAAAAATCTTGCCTTTGGTGCAAGAGATAATGGCCGAACACCTTTTCAATGGAATAGCAGTACTAATGCCGGTTTTACTACCGGTACCCCTTGGATTGGCATCAACGCTAATTATACTACAGTAAATGCAGCTGTTGAAGAAAATGACCCGAATAGTTGTTTAAATTATTTTAGAAAGTTGGTGCAATTGCGTAAAAATAATCCCACATTGGTATATGGAAAATATACATTGTTAGATAAAGATAATACGCAAGTATATGCTTACTTACGCGAAGATGCTCATGGTAAATTTTTAGTGGTACTGAATTTCTCAGACAAAAATGCTGAATTTAATAACCCCATTTTAATGAAGCAAGCAAAACTATTATTAGCTAACTACACTACCAATGCAACCATATCTCTCACCAAAATCCTAGTATTAAGGCCATATGAAGCAATGGTCATTCAATTATAATGGTAAATTCAATACCGTTAAAGGTGCTGTTAAATGTATAGTTTGTAATCCTAATAACTGTGCAGTATGAATGTTAGGAAGTGTATCGTCAACAAATAATGTAGCCTCAGGATGCAGGTTTTGTTCTTTTATAATAAGTTGAAAACCTTCTGCATCAGGCTTACGCATTTTTATTTCGTGAGAATAGTAAGTTTTAATAAAGTATTGATTAAAATTTTCATAACCCGTATCTCGTTGAAACATTTGCATAAAATAATCATAATGAATTTGATTAGTATTAGAGTAAAGAAAAATATTATATTTTTCCTTTATTGTCAATAACCAATCAATTCTTTCTTTTGGAAAATTAATCAACATGGCATTCCAAGCAGCTGCAATAGCCTCATCAGTTGCTGTGATGCCCGTTTCTTTTCTAAATTCATTATAAAATTCGGGAGGAGATAAAATGCCTGTTTCTAATGCTGCAAATAAATTATTGGAATGGGTTTGTGTAAAATAATGATTGAATTGTTTAGTACCTAATTGTTGAAACGCTTCGTTGGTTTTTTGAAAATCGAGCTGTATGAATATACCCCCTAAATCGAAAATGATATTTTTAACACCATTCATAACACAATATTAGTTCAAATTGTGTTTGCAAAAAAGGCAAATATCTAAACTATACAACTAAGCAGCTTTTTCAATTGCCATAAAGTTAACAGGAATACCTTGTTGATTGAAAATTGGGAAGCCTTCAATATGGCAGGTATACAAGCTTCCGTTTTTACGGTAATTGATAAGAGAAGTTTCAAATGGCTGTAAATTGTTAATTGCCAATTTAATAGTTTTGCGTGCTTCCAACGCAGTGGCCGGCCCCTGAAACATTGTTGGATGTTGGCCAATTACCTCTTTAGGATAATAGCCATTCATGGCATGTAAATTTTGGGTTGCATATATAATGTTGAGCTGGCTGTCAGTAACTATGATGGTTTTGTTTTCCCAAATTAATGCTTCATGAAATGCTGCACGTACTTCTCTCCATTGGTTATTTAGCATAATTTGCTGAATGGCCTCTAAGTCTTTTTTCACTTGTTTGCGTCGTTCTATTCCTTCTACAACAATATCCCAACAAAGTAAAGGGTGTGGTGCTATTTTGTTTTCCATGCTTAACTTTTAATGTACTGCGTAAATATCATAACAATTGTGGGTTGAATTTTATTTTGTTATTGATTTTACTTCATATTTTACTAAATATTTGAACAATGGGTAAGCTTTTGTTTATATAAAAAAGGCGCTATATAAAGAATATATAGCGCCGGGTTATAAGGTTATGTTGTTTTATGAACCGCAAGAAATGCAACCTTCTTGCATAGTACAAACAGCACCATCCATAATGGTAGCAGTTATATTTGTTTCTGAAGTTGGTTCAGCAATTGGAATAATGGGTTCAGCTGTAATTTCTGCTTGTTTTTCAACTGTAAATTGAATAGCTTGTGTAGCTGCTTGCGACCGTAAATAATACATACCAGTTTTTAAGCCTTTCTTCCAAGCATAAAAATGCATAGAAGTAAGTTTTGATGTATTGGGTGCATCTACAAATAAATTTAAGGATTGCGACTGGCAAATAAATGCGCCTCTATCAGCCGCCATGTCAATGATATTTCGTTGTTTAATTTCCCAAACGGTTTTATATAACTCTTTAACATCAGCCGGTATCTCAGGTATATTTTGTATAGAACCATTAGATGCAATAATTTTTGTTTTCATGGTATTGTTCCATAAACCCAATTGAATTAAATCTTTTAGCAGGTGTTTATTAACAATAATATATTCACCGCTTAACACTCTTCTGGTGTAAATATTAGAAGTATAGGGTTCAAAACATTCATTGTTGCCAAGAATTTGAGAGGTAGAGGCCGTTGGCATGGGGGCAACCAATAAAGAATTGCGCACACCATATTGTTTTACTTCTTGCCTTAAGGTATCCCAATTCCAGCGATTTGAAGGTGTTTCCCCCCACATATCAAATTGAAAGATGCCTTTGGATAAAGGTGAGCCTGCAAAGGTTTCATAGGCACCTTCTTGTATGGCTAAATCTTTGCTGGCCGTCATGGCAGCAAAATAAATGGTTTCAAAAATTTCTTTATTTAGCAATTTAGCTGCATCACTTTCAAATGGCAAGCGCAGTAAAATAAAAACATCAGCCAATCCCTGAACGCCAAGGCCAATGGGGCGATGTTTAAGGTTAGAGGTTTTTGCTTCTTCTACCGGATAATAATTGTTATCAATAATTCTGTTTAAATTAATGGTAGCTGTGTAGGTAACCTCAAATAATTTGTTGTGGTTAAAATTACCATTTTCAACAAATCGGGGTAAAGCCAAAGAGGCTAAGTTACATACCGCCACTTCATCTGGTGCGGTGTACTCCATAATTTCCGTACAGAGATTGCTACTTTTAATGGTGCCTAAATTTTGCTGGTTACTTTTTCTGTTGGCTGCATCTTTATACAACATGTAAGGAGTGCCTGTTTCTATTTGTGATTCCATGATTTTAAACCATAACTCTTGAGCTTTAATGGTTTTTCGTGCACGTCCTTCTGCTTCATATTGCGTATACAACTGTTCAAATGTATCGCCCCAGCAATCGCTTAATCCAGGCGCTTCATTAGGGCAAAATAAACTCCATTCTTCGTTGGCTTCTACTCGTTTCATAAACAAATCGGGAATCCATAGTGCATAAAATAAATCTCTTGCCCGCAATTCTTCTTTGCCGTGATTTTTTTTCAGGTCTAAAAATTCAAATACATCGGCATGCCAGGGTTCTAAATACACTGCAAAGGCGCCTTTTCTTTTACCGCCTCCTTGGTCTACATATCGTGCTGTATCATTAAATACCCGCAGCATAGGCACAATGCCATTGCTGGTGCCATTGGTGCCGCCAATATAACTGCCTGTAGCACGTATATTATGAATGGCTAATCCAATACCACCCGCACTTTGCGATATTTTTGCGGTTTGTTTTAATGTATCATAAATGCCATCAATACTATCTTCTTTCATGGTTAACAAAAAGCAGGAGCTCATTTGTGGTTTGGGTGTGCCTGCATTAAACAGGGTAGGTGTAGCATGGGTAAACCAGCGCTCACTCATTAAATGATAGGTTTTAATGGCGCTTTCTACATCTTTTTTATGAATACCAATGGCTACCCGCATATACATGTGTTGCGGGCGTTCTGCCACTTTACCATCGATACGCATAAGGTATGATTTCTCCAGGGTTTTGAATCCAAAATAATCAAACCCATAATCCC
>JAGWPI010000381.1 GCA_028877005.1 Bacteroidota bacterium
AATAAGGTAATAATCTTTTTTTAATTTTTCTTTTTGTGCCAATACTTTGTTTAAAGAAATAGTAAGTAGCATTAAAACTAGCACCAGCATACTTTTTTGAGCAAATTGTTTCATATAGCTTAATTGATTGTTTACTTAGATAGGATTGCTTAAGCAAATAGCGATTTTATTTGTTGCAATCATTTGCGGTATGCAAGCTAACTTATCTTATCGTAATTCTTAAAGGCATACCCTGCATTTTACATGTTTAATTTGTTTTTTTGATGATTATTTGCGGTATATCAAAAAATTAATCTTCTCTTCTTTACTTTTTAATTGAATTTTAATCATATGTAGGCATCAATTGTATGGCTTTGATATCTATCTTTTTAACATTGGCTTGTTTTTTGAATAATAATTTTAAACTAAATCCATGTAATGATTTTTACCTAAAATTTTTACACAATGAAAAACAAAATCGGATTTTTAGGGCTTTTAATTTCCGCCATCTTGGTTTGGGCGGCTTGTTCAAAAAGTAACTCAGTACAAGTACCACCGGGTACCCAGCAAGTAAGTTTATATATGACAGATGGTCCCGGTTTTTTTGATCATGTTTATCTGGATATTGATTCCGTAATGGTTTTGGTAGATACTTCGTTGAATACCAGAAATAATGATACCACTAATTGGGATCATGTAGGTGAAGATGATGAGCACCGGCATCCTGAAGGAAGTTTTGTTTGGGAAAATTTACAGGTACAACCCGGTATATATGATATTCTTACTTTGAGTAATGGTGTAGATACTTTGTTAGCCTCTGCCAACATTAAAGCTGGTACTATTCGTTTAATAAGAATTAATTTAGGTACAAAAAATTCTTTAGTAAAGGATAGTGTTACCTATCCTCTCAATTTACTGCCTGGCTCTCAAAATTTCGTGTTAATTCAACTTCGAGGCAATGAATGGGATGAGTATCAACCCGGCGCCTCCAGACTTTGGCTAGATTTTGATGTGGCGAGATCTGTGATTCAATGGAATAATCAGTTTTATCTAAAACCTGTGTTTCATTTCTTTACGGAAGTTACAACAGGTAGTATTTCCGGAACAGTGGCACCTTTAAATGCATATCCCGTATTAAGTGTTTTTAGTGGCTCAGATACAGCTTATGCGTTACCAAATAAAAAGGGGCAATTTAAAGTAAGGGGCTTAAAAAGTGGCACATACAGCGTATTTATTAATGCTTCTAATGGATTTAAAGACACTACAATTAATAATATAAATATTAATGGCAATAGCAATGTAAATATTGGGGTTATTCAGTTGCACCAATAAGCATAATTTTCTCTGATCAAGTTTTGGCATCGAAGCAGCAATGTTTCGATGCTTTTTACTTTGTAATTGTATTTTTATTAGTTAACGGTAGCCAATATTTATAAATTATCACAAATAAATTAGGTCGGCAAACGAATATGATTTACCTTGCAGTCATTATTTTATTTTTTAAATTTTACAATGAACACAAAAATTCAAGGAACTGTAAAGTTCTTTAACGAAGAAAAAGGTTTTGGATTTATCAAACATGACGATTCAAACAAAGAAACTTTTGTACATGCAAATGGTTTAATTGACCAAATTGAAGCAAACGACAAAGTTGAATTTGATGTACAAGAAGGCCGCAAAGGTTTGAACGCTGTTAATGTTAAAAGAATAGTATAAAAGTATATCTATTTACAGCCTTACCAAGGCCGGTAGCAATTAGCTGCCGGTCTTTTTTTTGACATGCATCAACCAACCATTTATATAAATGTTTGTTTTTTTAGTGTTTAAACTTTTAACTTTGCCATCCTTTCACCAACTCTCCATTTATAATTATTGTAAAAAGAACAATCAATTAGTATCTTTCAAATAAAGATATGATTATTATACGCAATTAAAATACAATATGAATCGAATATTTTTTGCTGTTTTTTTATCAGTAGGCATAGTAAGTTTTAGTCAATCTCAAACAACAATTAAGCCTGCCATACATGATACATTATCCGTGGCTACGCTTCAAGCTTGTGTTCAATATGCTTTACAACACCAACCATTGGTTCAGCAATCACTATTAGATGAGCAAATTGTAGAAAGAACCATTCAAACTAAATTAGCCGATTGGTATCCACAAATAAGTATGAACTATTATTTGCAGCATAATTTTCAATTACCTGCCTTTTATTTTGGTGGCAATTATGT
>JAGWPI010000382.1 GCA_028877005.1 Bacteroidota bacterium
ACGAATATGTTCTTCTTGGTGCTTTTCCAGCTCGGTACGCTTTTGATTTACAACTTCAATTTGGCGATTTAAATTGGCTTTAATAACCTCATTTTCTTTCAATTGCTTATCTAAAGCTTGCTCTTTTTGGTTAATTGTAATTTCTTTTTGTTTAATGCGTGCTTCGGCTTCACCCAATTTACGGTTTCGCTCTAATACATCTTTATCGTATTCTGATTTTAACTGAACAAATTTTTCTTTGGCTTCTAATAATTTTTCTTTTTTTATATTTTCTGCCTTTAACTCGGCCTCTTTTAAGATAGTTTGTGCCTGAAAATTGGCTTCTTCTAACTTACTTTTACTATTTTTTGTAAATAATAATTTACCTGCAAGAAAACCTACAATTAATGCCAGTAAACCAATTATGATGTATATAACTGTTTGATCCATTTTGTTTGTTGTTTTTTAAATTAAATGCCTACATGATGCTTCCTGCAATTACCTTATAAGATAATTTTAATGAAGTTAATTTGCGAAGATAAATAAATTAAGCGAGTGATGAAGAACCTATCATCAATTCTTTACAAGCAAATTTGAGGGTTAGGGGTGGCTTTGTTTTAAATACCCGTCTAGCATACCCTCTAACTGTTGTAATGATTGAACAATTGTTTGCTCTTCGGCCATAGGTAAAGATGTTTTTGTTTGCTCGGTGGCTAACCAAAGCAAAACCATGGCTACATAATCTTGCATATCTTTTCCCGCGAAAGCCTGTTTATATTCTTTTATTTTTTCATTGATTATTTTGACAGTTTTACGAAGTACAGCCTCATCATCAGGATGAATTTTTAGACGATAGGTTCTATCGGCTATAACAATATTTACAGTAATAAGGGTTTCCATTTTAGGCAGATTTTAATACGGCCAGCCAATGCTCTATTTCTTTTATATAACCGTTTACTTTGCTGGCTAATTCTTGTTTATCGGCATCACTCCAGGTATCTACCCCTATTTGAAATGCTGCTTTAGATTGTTCCAGTTGTTCTATTTTTTTTAACAATGCTTTTTTAGCCGTAATGGCTTCTTGCAACTCTTGTTGTAATTGTTTATTTTCTTTGGTTAACTTTTGTGCATGCAGCCATAGTTCCTGTACTTTTTGTTGTATACTTTGTATTTGCTCATTAACCATCTGCATAAAATTAATTATTTTCTTACTTGCGCAGCAGCTTCATTTTCAAATGCATGCATTAATAGTTGCATCATAGCATCAACCTCTTTATCTGTTAAAGTTTTTTCTTCATTTAAAAAGGTAAAATTTATGGCCATAGATTTTTTATCATTTCCCAGTTTTTCGTTTTCAAACACATCAAATAAAAGCATTTGTTGCAAAAGGGGTAATTTTAGTTTGCTCACAATATTTTGCAAAAACTGGTAAGTAGTATTTATGGGCACAATAATAGCTAAATCACGTTGTACAGCAGGAAATTTAGTTACTTCTTTATAGGTTATGGTGGTATTTTTTTTCAAGTTAAGCAATGCACCAAAATCAAAATCAATAAAAAGTACAGTTTGTTTAATGTCAAAACGTTCTGCTATAATAGAGGGTACTGTTTCAACCCATCCTATTTGTTTTTTGCCCACACAAATTTTCACTTTTGCTTCAGATGTATCTACTTGTTTCCACTGAGCATCCTTAATTCCACACCATTGTAAAATAGCAGCTGCAATGCCCTTTGCTTCAAAAAAATCAGCCGGATGAGATTTTGATTTCCAGTTATCTTCTACTAATTTACCGGTAAGATATATAGCTAAATGCTCTGTTTCAACATATTTACCTACACCATCGGCAGCATATGTTTTTCCTAATTCAAATAACCGAAGGCGATTATTTTTACGATTGATGTTGTAGGCAATAATTTCTAAACCGGTTTCTAACATAGTTGGGCGCATGACATCTAAATCTGCACTCAAGCTATTCATCATATGAACTGTATGTGCTAGTATATCTGACGAAAAATATCGACTGTTGGTAATAGAATTGGTTACAATTTCCTGGTAGCCTTGTCCGGCTAAATAGTATGCTAATTTTTGACGTAATTGTTCTTTTATTCCCAAACTTTCAATGGCCGGAGAAATGGTAATTGTAGTAGGTATATCAATATTATCCAATCCATCTATTCGCAATATTTCTTCTACAATATCGGCTGGTAAACTAATATCGGGTTTATTAAAGGGTACTGCAACCCATAATTCATCCATTCCTTCTTTTAATACTTCAAAACCCAATGCAGTTAAAATTCTTTTTATAGTATCAGGATGATAATTTTTACCGCTTAATTTTTTTAAATAGTGGTATTTAATAGCAATTTCTTTTTTGGATTGCGGTTGTGGATATACATCTATAATATCAGAACTAATGCTACCACCTGCTACCTCTTTTATAAGTAAAGCTGCCCGTTTCAGCACTTGAACGGTATTGGATATGTCAACCCCTTTTTCAAAACGGGCTGCCGCATCGGTGCGTAATTCATGGGCTAAAGATGATTTACGAATATATGTAGCATTAAAACAAGCGCTTTCTAAAAAAATATCGGTAGTTGTTTCTGAAACACCACTAGATGCCCCACCAAATACACCCGCCAGGCACATAGGCTCGCCTGCACCATTACAAATCATTAAATCGGATGCTAGTAGTTTTCTTTCTTTTCCATCTAAAGTTATAAATGCGGTATTTTCTGGTAATGTTTTAACCACAATGGCATTTCCTTTAATTGCTTGTACATCAAACGCATGCAGCGGCTGTCCGGTTTCATGTAAAATAAAATTGGTTACATCTACCACATTATTAATAGAACGTAGGCCAATTGACTGTAAACTATTTTTTAACCAGTTAGGTGAAGGACCAATTTTTACCCCACTAATAGTAACACCACTATAACGAGGACATGCAAGCTCGTTTTGAATACTAATGGTAATAGGCAATAATTTATTATCAGTTTTAAAAGAATAATTAAAAGGAGATTTAACTTTTATGTCTTTTTTTTGATGGTGACTTAAATAAGCACAAACATCTTTGGCAACTCCTAAATGGCTCATGGCATCCATTCGGTTAGGTGTTAAACCAATTTCAAAAATCATATCCTCATAGGGTTCAAAATAATGTGCGGCAGCTGTACCGGGAACAGCATCAACCGGCAAAACTATTATACCTGCATGACTGGTACCTACGCCAATTTCATCTTCGGCACAAATCATTCCCTGACTTTCCAAACCCCTAATTTTAGCCACTTTCATAGTTATGGGTGCTGCATTAATTGGATATATTGTTGCACCAACCGGTGCCACCACCACTTTTTGTCCAACTGCCACATTCTGGGCCCCACACACTATCTGTAATGGCTGATCAGTACCAATTGAAACTGTAGTAATTTTCAATTTATCGGCATTGGGATGAGGTTCACAGGTTAAAACTTCGCCAATAACAATACCTGCTAAACCACCTTTAACAGTTTCATATTTTGAAAGTTTTTCTACTTCTAAACCAATAGAAGTTAAAATAGCAGAAAGTTTTTCAGGTTCTATGGCTTTGGGTAAATATTTACATAGCCAGTTATAACTAATCGTCATGTATCCTTTAATTAATGTGCGTAATAAACGCAAATATACTTGTTGCAACTGGCACCTGAAAGTTTTAGAAATGGTTTAAAGAAAGTAGCAACTATTATAATGTGTTACCTTAATAGTTTACTCAAAGCTTTACAGAGCTGCAGTTAAGCAATTCCAAACCAAGTAGCCGTTAAATTGAATGAACTAATCATCACTTGTCAAATACAAAATATAGAGCAACACACCAATTTTTCTACCCATTTTCTTTATACACAACTATTGTGCATTTCGCGTACGCAAAATTTAATTTTTGTGCACATACTATCAAAAACTGTGGAATATCCTCGAAATTTGTGTGAATAAACGCATAATAGAGGTGAATGAAATGTGGATGAAAAAGGATAAAAATTAAAGTCTAAAAATACAGTCCGAACAATTTTCAACCATTATATTCGCACCCCTACTTGTTCAGGTAACAATTTCTTAACACCACCAAAACATAGCAGGCAAACCTTATATAAATCTATTTTTACCAATACAAATGTGCCAATATTATGGAGATTTCTAACATAAATAGAGACAAAAAAAGAAGAAAAACAACTAGCGATTTAAGTACCATGGTGTTTGGCAAAATACCTCCGCAAGCCAGAGAATTAGAAGAAGCTGTATTGGGCGCCATCATGTTAGAAAAAGGTGCATTTGACAGTTTAATAGATACCAATCTTAAACCGGAATGTTTTTATGTAGAAGCCCATCAAATTATTTTTACAGCAATGCAGGATATGCAGCAACGCGGTATTCCCATTGATATTTTAACGGTAGTTGAAGAACTGAAAAGAAAAGAACAATTAGAAATTGTGGGTGGCCCCTATTTTATTACTAAATTAACCAATGCCGTTGTTAGTACAGCGCACATTGATGCACATGCACGCATAATTTTACAAAAATTTATTCAACGAGAATTAATTAGAATTAGTGGAGAAATTATTGGGGATGCTTATGAAGATAGCACAGATGTGTTTGATTTACTGGATGACAGTGAAACCAAAATGTTTAACATTACCAATAATTACCTTAAAAAGAATTTTGAAGATATTGGCAATGTATTGGCCAAAACCATTAACCGAATTGATGAATTAAGAACCCGTAAAGAAGATATTTCAGGTGTTCCCAGTGGGTTTACTTCGTTAGACAGAATTACTTAC
>JAGWPI010000383.1 GCA_028877005.1 Bacteroidota bacterium
TCAACATACACAAGTATCGGCCATTCATTTGCTGGTCTTGCGTATGTTGTTTTCCTTACCGTTTTATTTAGTAGCCGGTATATATGCACGCTCCCATAACTCGCAAAAATTAAGTAAAAAGCAATGGGTATTGTTAGCGTTAATGGGCCTTTTAGGATATTATTTAAGTAGTTTATTTGATTTTATTGGGCTACAATTTGTTTCGGCAGGCTTAGAAAGATTGATTCTTTTTCTATACCCCACATTTACGGTATTAATCAACACTTTCTATTTCAAAGCCAAATTAAAATCAACCCAACTAATTGCCTTACTTCTAACCTATGTTGGAATTGGTATTGCTTTTTGGGGAGAGGTAAAGCTAGACGCAGGTAATCAGCACTTTTACCTTGGCACCGGTATGATTTTTTTATGTGCAATTACTTACTCTATTTATTTAGCCGGCACAGGAAATTTGGTTCCAAATATTGGCTCTACCCGTTACACTGCTTATGTAATGTTATTTGCCACACTAGGCGTTTTTGTTCATTTTATCATTACAGACCACCAAAATGTGGCACAATTAATTCAACCTAATTTAGTAATTTATGGTATAGCTTTAGCAATTTTAGCAACTGTTTTACCTTCCTTTTTACTGAATATTGGTATGAATAAAGTGGGAAGCAATAATGTAGCAATTATTACAAGTATAGGCCCGGTTTCTACAATCATTCAAGCCCATATTTTTCTGGATGAACCTATCTTTTTTTTACAAATAGTTGGAACTGTTTTAGTAATGACAGGTATTTTTTTAATTGGATGGAAACCATCTGCCAATTAATTAATGATAACTATACCCATAAAATTAATTCATTTACACACCTAATTAATACTTCGAAAGTTATTATACCACCACTCCAAAACCTATCTTTTACTGCAGAACCATAAAATAAGTCAACAGCAACTACCAATGTTTTATAAGTTTAATGATACTGAAAAAAAAATGGTTTAAAACATTTACTTATTTAGAGCGTATTGTAAAAGTAAATTTTGAATCACTTACAGAAATACATCTTCTTAATACCATGCTTTATGTGTAATTACAAGTATTTGCTGACAAAAAAATACCAAATCATTCTTTAATCTAAAGCAAAAGGATATCTGATCATATTTTCATGTCAAAAAGTAAATAAGTATTGACCGCCTGATAATATAAAAGCAGCAAGCAATTTAAAATTACTTAAAATTCAGAGTCAAATAGCATTTAAAAAAATGATTAAACACAAGTTTATGGCAAAAGTAATGACAGAAATACAGCAGCAAAAAATTTAAATGCCATTTTTTCATAATTTATTATCACAAACTGACAAAAAGTATTCAAGAACCTATATTGCACAGCATTTGATAATAATTATTTCGAAAATTGATACTTAAAAAATTGATTGTTAACCACTAAAATGATACAACTATGACACTCGTAAAATCAAACAACATGACACCTGTATTTAACAGGTTATTTGATGATTTTTTTGCCAATGACTGGGCAGATTGGGGTTTGCGTAATTTTTCAGGTGAAGGAAGCACTTTACCTAAAGTGAATATTAAGGAAGATGACAACGGTTATACCGTTGAGATGGCAGCACCAGGTATGAAAAAGGAAGACTTCAATGTAAACTTAGACAAACAAGTGCTAACTATTAGTGCCGAAGTAAAAGAAGAAAAAGAAAAGAAAAATCACAATTACAGTAGAAAGGAATTTAATTATCAAAGTTTTCAACGTAGCTTCAGTTTACCGGATACTGCTGATGATGAGAAAATTACCGCCCAATACAAAGATGGTATTTTAAACATCTACATCCCTAAAAAAGAAGAAGCAAAACCCAAACCGGCAAAAACCATTGCTATTGCTTAAGCCGGATGTAAATAACAAAAAAGGTTGTGCATACTGCAATGGTACATGCACAACCTTTTTTTACATTTATAATTAATGATGGGGAATAAAATAGGAAATATGAGTTTGATCAGTCTAATAAAATAAAAACTAGTTTAACTTTATTAGTAAACAACAATTTATGCAATACCAGGATTATTATAGTTTATTAGGGGTAAGCAAATCGGCTACTGCTGATGAAATAAAAAAAGCGTACAGGAAATTGGCAGTAAAATACCATCCCGATAAAAATCCAAATAATAAAGAAGCAGAGGATAAATTTAAACAAATTAATGAAGCCTACGAAGTATTAGGCGATGCAGAAAAACGAAAGAAATATGACAATTTAGGTGCCAATTGGAAGCAATATGAACAAAGCGGCTATGGAGGTAACCCATTTGGCGGACAAGGAAGTAAGAATGCTGGGGGGCAATATTATCAATTCCAAGGCGACCCTTCTGATTTTTTTGGTAGTGGCAGTTCGGGCTTTTCTGATTTTTTTGAAGCATTTTTTGGGGGAATGGGTAACAAAAAATCAAAATCACGCTCTGGTTTTGGAAGTAGCCAATTCGAATCAAAACCTTCCGATTTAACAGGTGATGTAACTATTACTTTACAAGAAGCCTTTAATGGAACAGAACGAATTATAAGTACAGGAACAGAAAAAATTAAACTGAATATTAAACCCGGTGCTTATGAAGGACTACAACTTAAGGCAAAAGGTAAAGGAATGAAAAACAATGCCGGTAAAGCAGGCGATTTATACATTAATATTCATGTTGAACCCAATGCAGCATTTACTCGTAAAGAGCATGACTTGTATATGGATTTACAAGTAGATGTATTTACTATGTTGTTAGGCGGAAAACAAGAAGTAATTACTTTGGGTGGAAAAATTAATTTAACCCTACCCGAATGTAATGCTAATGGTAAAGTTATGCGCTTAAAAGGCAAAGGAATGCCAATTTATAACCAACCCGGATTATTTGGTGACTTATATATAACCCTACATGCGCTTATTCCAACAAAACTTTCGGCCAAACAGAAAAGTTTATTACTAGAAGCAAAAAATGCAGCATAAATAAATATTAAAAATTAAA
>JAGWPI010000384.1 GCA_028877005.1 Bacteroidota bacterium
AACTAGCGCATCATTTCTTCTACAGCCATTGGCACTTGAAGTGCTGTTAGTTGGCGATTATAAAATTTTCTGAACTTGGTAATAGGATTAAACATTAATGTAGCAGGAATATTTCCATTCCAATTCCGGTCTATTTTCGGACAAAAATCAGCAGCATTGGTCTCATTCAACCACCATATAGTAGCTGTGTAGCCATGTTGCTGCACAAATTTGGCTATTGTTTTAGGATAATCATCTGCATAATCAACACTAATCAAAATAATTTTTACCTTATTACCTGCAACAGATTTTATTTCTCGCTCAAAATAACTTAGTTCATGTACGCAGGGTGTACACCAAGTTGCCCAAAAATTAATAATAACTGGTTGTTGAGTAGTATCTATATAATGTAAAACATCTTTAATTTTTACCTTTTCAATTGGTTGTGCTTGCACCATTATATGAAATAAAGATAGAATAAAAATTAAAATTATTTTTTTCATATAAATAGTAGTTTAATTAATTAGCATCATTATCAGATAAGCCCCATTGTGTTAAGAGATTTTCCATATGATGTATATTTAAAGCAGGTTTAGTATAATGACCAGCCTGTTGTTTTTGACGAAAAGCCTCATAAATACTTACAGCGCATGCTACAGAAATATTTAAACTTTGGATAATGCCAACTTGTGGAATAATAAAATTGCCATCAGCCAATTGCCTCGCTTCGTCGCTTACTCCTTCATGCTCATTTCCAAAAACTAGCGCTATGCTATTATTTACAAAATCAAGGCTATACAATGGTTCTGCATTAGTCCCTAAATGAGTTGTGTAAATTTTTTTATATTTATTGCGTAAGGTTTGGTAGCACTCAGTTACATCATCAAAAGTATGAACAGTAAGCCATTTAGCAGCACTACTACTACTTTTTGCTCCGAACTTTTTGTGGCGCGGAATTTTAGTTGTTATGATAAAAATATCTTGAATGCCAACAGCATCGCAAGTGCGCATTACAGCTGAAATATTATGGGGATCCTGCACATTTTCCATTACTACAGTTAAATCAGGTTGCCGTTTATTTAATACTTTCAATAATTTATTTTTCCTTTCCGGAGTCATAATATACCATTATTTTAAAAATAAAACACATTATTATTTTAATGTAACACCCAATCCTGCCATTCCTAATATATTTACTTTTCCAAAGTTATATTGCAAGCCGGTAGCAATATCTTCTTTTAAAAGTAATGGCCCATCCATATCCACATAATCTAGTAAGGGTAAAAATTGAGCAATAGCAGCAGAACCTATACTAGATTCATTCATGCTTCCCATCATCACCTTTAATTCTAATTTACGTGCTTGTTCAATCATTCTTCTGGCAGGTGTTAATCCACTACATTTAGTTAATTTAATATTAATGCCATGAAAATGGTTCACACATTTTTCAACATCTGATTCAACAACACAACTTTCATCAGCTATTAGTGGTATAGGGGAAGCGTTAAACAATACCTTCATACCCTCCCAATCATTTTTTGCTAAAGGTTGTTCAATAAATTCTACACCTAATTTATGTAATTGGGGTATTTTATGTAATGCCTCATCTACAGTCCATCCTGCGTTAGCATCTACTCTTATAATTGCATCAGTATATTTTCT
>JAGWPI010000385.1 GCA_028877005.1 Bacteroidota bacterium
AAATGGCGTTACAATTGAACAAATTGGCCAAAAATACGATCTTACCAAAGAGCGAATTAGACAGATTAAAGAAAGAGCCATTAAACGCTTACAAAAAGCAAGATACAGCAATGCATTGAAAGCTTATCTTGGATAATTTTTTGTAAAGTATAACTTTAGCCCCTCATTTAAACTGAGGGGTTTTTTTATGTGTATTTTATTGCTTCACCAACTTAATTCAAGTGAAAGATTCTTAACTTTGCAAAAAAAATTAGCATGGAAAAAGAAAATGCAGAAAAAGTACATGTTCTCATAATAGGATCAGGACCAGCAGGATATACCGCAGCAATTTATGCAGCCAGAGCAAATATGAAACCCGTTTTATACCAAGGTATACAACCCGGCGGACAATTAACGATTACCACTGAAGTTGAAAATTATCCCGGCTATCCCAATGGCGTACAAGGACCAGATATGATGGTAGATTTTGAAAAACAGGCTACTAGAATGGGGGCTGATATTCGATATGGAATTGCTACAAAAGTTGATTTTAGCACACAACCCTATAAGGTTTGGATTGATGATGAAAAATTAATTTTGGCAGATGCTATTATTATTTCAACCGGGGCATCTGCTAAATGGTTAGGTTTAGAAAGCGAGCAACGTTTAAATGGTTATGGTGTAAGTGCTTGCGCAGTTTGCGATGGTTTCTTCTTTAAAGGTAAAGAAGTAGCCATTGTTGGTGCAGGTGATACGGCTGCTGAAGAAGCCCTTTACTTATCTAAACTTTGTAGTACTGTACACATGATAGTACGAAGAGATCAAATGCGTGCCAGTAAAATAATGCAGGAACGAGTATTAAGCGCTCCTAATATTAAAATTTACTGGAATAGTGAAACACAGGAAATTTTGGGCGAAAAGAAAGTGGAAGCCGTTCGCATAAAAAACAATGCTACTAAAACCACTGAAACTATACCTATAACCGGTTTCTTTGTGGCAATTGGCCATCAACCTAATAGTGAAATATTTAAGCCTTGGATTGAAATGGATGAAACAGGTTATATTCAAACCATTCCAGGTACTACAAAAACAAATGTAGAGGGTATTTTCGCAGCAGGTGATGTACAAGACAAAAATTACCGTCAAGCTGTCACTGCCGCAGGATCCGGGTGTATGGCCGCATTAGATGCAGAACGATATCTGAGTGCAAAAGGTTTAGTTTAAATATCAGCTATGTTATCTATTTATTTGAATAATGTAATTTTTTGGGCATATCACGGACTATATAAAGAAGAAAAAATTACCGGTAATGAGTTTGAAGTGAATGTACGAGTTGATTATGTAGCCAAAGAAATAACTACTTTTCAAAGTATACAAGATACAATTAACTATGTTGCTATATTTAAAATTGTGCAAAATAGAATGGAGAAACCTACACCATTATTAGAAGCCATTGCGGTAGATATTGGCCAACAAATATTAGCCGAATTTTCAATGGTAGAAAAAGCCATTATTTCTATCAAAAAGTTAAATCCCCCTATACCTGATTTTAAAGGGTCTGTAAGTGTTAGTTTTGAAATAAATCGGCATCATTTAAACAAAGTTTAAATGATGTTCAACTAAATTCACATTTCAAAACCTTAATTTCTTTGCTATATGCAGAAAAATAAGCTATTTTTAATAGCAATTTTGGTAATTGCTAGTGGTTTTTTCAACTTAACACCTGCTCAGGATTTGCCTCTATTATTTAAACAAGCAACCAATGCAGAAATAGCTTTAAATGAGCAACAAGCATTAGATATTTATAAAAAAATATTAATTATATCACCAAACAATTTAAATGCTTTGGTTAAAGCAACTGAGTTAAGTTGTTCTACCGGCGAGCGATTACCAATTGCCAACGATAAGCGTATAACTTTTCAATCTGCTTTAGCATATGCACAACGAGCCGTTGCTGCCAATCCAAATGCTGCTGAAAGTTATTATGCTTTGGCGTTAGCTTCCGCAAAAATGACTGAAGTTGAAAAAGATAAAAAGGTATTAGTACAATATGTGAAAGACATTAAAACCAATGCCGATAAAGCATTAGCTATAAATCCAAATTTAGGTCTGGCAAATTTTGTAGAAGGACGTTGGCATTATGAAATGAATCAGTTAAACTGGGCCAAAAAATTAGCTTTAAAAACCATGTATCCGGGAGGATTGCCTTCTACTAGTTATGATTCAGCTATTGTATATTTAGAAAAATGTAGGCAAACAGAACCCTACTATGTGTTTAATTACCTTATTTTAGCAAAAAGTTATCAGGCTAATAATAATCCCACAAAGGCCATTGAAGTATTACAGCAGTTGGTAAAATTACCTATCAGAACCCCTGATGATGCTGCTTTAAAGGAAGAGGGTCAAAAAATGTTAGATGCATTATTGTAAATTTCTTTACTAAAAAGTTTGTTGATGCCATTTACCTCTTTTAATGTACCAATAAGAGGGTATAAAAAGTAATATCCAATATACCCATTCACTACCCCAACCAATGGTAATGGGTAAATGCCATTTTTCCAAAGTAAAATAGCTATATAAGCAGTACATAATAATAGCAAAAAATTCAATAAGTAAATTTACTTTAGTACTACCTGTTCCTGTCACAGCGTTTAACCAAATAGTAGAAACTGACATAAGCACCAAAGCGCTAGATACTACTCTTAAAACCGGAATAGCATGTGTAATAAAATCATTACCCTGCCCATAAAATGACAAGAATAAAACAGGGAAAATATTAATTATCAAGCATATAATTCCTGCAAACAAAACTGAAAGTTTCATAATCTTCACAATTAATTTTTCTACCTGATTATATAAGCCTTGGCCTATTATATTACTAACCATAGTGTTGGTAGTAGCAGCAAAAGCCCATGTAAAACACCCAAAAAAACCAAAAATATTGCGCATAATATTAGAGATTGCTAAATCCATAGACCCATGATGCTCAATTAAAATATAAAAGAATTCCCAGCTAATAATGCTTAAGGCAAATTGTGCAATTAATGGCGTTGATATTCTAAAAATTAAAAAAATATTTTTCTTATCAAAACCCCAGGATTTAAAAAGATGAAGTTGTTTGTCAATACCTTTTTTATGAATAACCAGATATATAACAAACAGTCCGGTAAATTCTGCTATAATTGAAGAATAGGCAGCTCCATTAAAACCCATGTGGGGGAAACCCCATTTACCAAATATTAAAACATAATCAAAAAACATGTTTGCAAAAGACTCTGCAGCAGTGCCAATAATTAAATATTTACTTTGATTAGTTCCTACCAAAACCGCATTTCGTAATTGATATAAGTACAAAAAAACAAGCCCGAAAATTCTAATTCGCAAAAATGTTACAGCCATGGTTACATGAAGTGAATTACTTAGGGTATGCTTTAAAATAATAGGCACTAAAAACCAAGTGATTAGTATACCTAAAAGTGATAATAATACAGATATTCTAACCCCTTGCGAAAATAAATTGCCAATTGCTTCAATTCGGTTTTCGCCGGCTCTTCTTGCAATAATGGCTTGCATGCCATTATTTAATCCAATACCAATAACTGCAAAAAT
>JAGWPI010000386.1 GCA_028877005.1 Bacteroidota bacterium
CGAAGAAGCAGTTGTTTTTGAAGCTGATTCTCTGTTTCCATTATACATTGCATTGCGCAGATGGGATGAGCAAGCTAAATTAATTAACCAGCCTTTGCCATCTTTAGAAATATATCGGCAAAGAATTATTCAACACTTAAAACAAAAAAACTAAGATGCCTATTCAATTAGTGGTTTTTGATATAGCCGGAACAACTGTTATTGATCATGGTAATATTAATCAAGCCTTTAGAGATGCTTTCCTGGCAGCCGGTTTAACCGTTCAACCGGAAAATGTAAATAAGGTAATGGGTTATAAAAAAATTGAAGCCATACAAATTATCTTACATCAATATAACCAACCTTTATTACCCGGGCATACTGTAGAAACTATTCATACAGATTTTACAAATAGAATGGTTCGCTATTATGAAACTACCCCTATTTTAGAACCTTTTCCTTATGCTGAAAAAATTTTTTCTTGGTTAAATGGTATTGGAGTTAAAGTAGCACTAGATACCGGTTTTACACGCCCCATTACGCAGTCTATCTTAAATAGGTTACATTGGAATAACCATCCGGATATTGCTTGTGTGGTATGCAGTGATGAGGTAATAGAAGGTAGACCGGCTCCATATATGATACAAGCTATTATGAATGCTACCGGTGTACACGATTCAAAAAACATTGTAAAAGTGGGCGATACAGAAGTAGATGTGTTAGAAGGTAGAAATGCCGGCTGCGGAATAGTGATTGCCACTACTACCGGTGCATATACAGAACAGCAACTGCGTAGTTATGCCCCGGATTATATTATTCATTCTCTTGATGAATTAAAGGGAATTATACAACCGCAATGGCAATAAGCTATTTTAAGAAACACCGAACTTTTTTTGTGGCATTATATGCTGCAATAATAACATTTCTTACCTATGCAACGGTATATGCTTTTCGTAAGCCATTTAGTGCGGGCACTTATCAGGATATGCCGAGAATATTTGGATTGGGTTATAAAGATGCATTAGTAATAAGCCAGGTTCTGGGCTATATGTTTAGTAAGTTTTATGGTATTAAATTTATAGCTGAGCTAAAACATTTTGGGCGCGGTAAATTAATACTTATTTTAGTTGGCATTTCTTGGTTTGCACTTTTTTTATTCGCAATAATTCCCGCACCGTATAATGTTATTTTCTTATTTATTAATGGCTTCCCTTTAGGTATTATTTGGGGAATTGTATTTTCATTTGTAGAAGGCAGAAAAGCTACCGATTTTATTGGCGCAGCTTTAGCTGTTAGCTTTATTTTTTCCTCCGGTTTTGTAAAGTCAGTCGGCAAAATATTAATGGTACAGTTACATGTAAAAGAATTATGGATGCCTTTTATAACCGGTTTGGTATTTGCTTTGCCAATGATAATTTTAGTGTGGTTATTAGAGAAAATTCCGCCACCTACCGAAGATGATAAATCTCAGCGTGTTGTTCGGTCTTCATTAAACAAATCAGAACGTATTATTTTTTTTAGAAACTTTAGTACAGGATTAATTTTATTAGTCATTGTTTATGTAATACTTACTGTGTTTCGCGATATACGCGATAATTTTGCAGCCGATATGTTTCGCGAAATGGGATTTGGTAAAAATGCTGCTGTTTTTACAGAAACAGAAACACCCATTTCTATAATTGTACTACTATTGATTAGCAGTATGATTTTTATTAAAAATAATGCACGTGCATTTTTTATAACCCATTATCTTATTATCGCCGGGTTTTTTATAGCAGGCATTAGTTCATGGTTGTATTTGCATAACATGTTGGCCCCTTTGTACTGGATGACGCTCGTAGGCCTAGGTTTGTACATAGGTTATATTCCTTTTAATTGTATTTTATTTGATAGAATGATTGCTACTTATAGGTATACCGGTAATGTAGGTTTTTTAATGTATGTAGCCGATTCTTTTGGGTATTTGGGTAGTGTAGGTGTTATTATTCTAAAAACTTTTTTTAGCGGGCACATGTATTGGAGTGTATTATATGGCAATGGTGTTATACTGTTTTCATTTATAGGTGTAATAGGAACAGCGATTGCATTGTACTATTTTAAAGCGAAGTATAAAAAAACAAAAATTGTATATGCATAAACAATCTGCAATTGTAATTGGTGCCGGTATTGTTGGATTAGCAACGGCTAGGGCTTTAAGTTTAAAAGGCTATAAAGTTACTATAATTGAACGTGGCGAGAATGCAGTTGGTGCTTCAATAAGAAACTTTGGCATGATATGGCCAATTGGTCAACCTGATGGCGTTTTATACAACAGAGCCATTCGCAGTAAAGTAATTTGGAAGGAAGTAGCCGATAGTATTGGTTTATGGTACAGAGAGTCAGGTAGTTTACATGTTGCTTATCATGAAGATGAAATGCAAGTATTAGAAGAGTTGTTTGATGCATTTCATGCTAATGGTCGCCCGGTTGAATTAATGCGTAAAAAAGATATAGTAGAAGAATTTGAGGGTGTAGTAGAGCATGGCTTAATGGGAGGTTTGTATAGTACCACCGAAATGGTGGTTGACCCACGTAAAGCCATTGCTGCCATTCCTACCTATTTGTCGGAATATTTGGATGTTCATTTTATTTGGGGAAAAGCTGTAAGTAGAATTGAAAAAGGAAAAATTTATATAGGGAATACAACTTTTCAAGCCGATTTAATCATTGTTGCAAGCGGTGCTGATTTTGAAACTTTATTTCCCGAAATATTTGCTGAAATGGCTATTACCAAATGTAAATTACAAATGCTCAGGTTTAAAGCAGGTAATGATGGTATGCATATTGGTACTTCATTGTGTGGTGGTTTATCATTAATACATTATCAAAGTTTTAAGTGTGCTGCCTCTTTACAAAAATTAAAAACACGTTACGAAAATGAAATGTCAGAATATCTAAAATGGGGAATACATGTAATGGTATCTCAAAATGACGAGGGCGAATTAACTGTTGGCGATACACATGAGTATGGTTTAACACATAACCCCTTCGATTCAGCCTATTTAAATAATTTGATTATACAATATTTACAACAGTTTGCACATTGTAATAATTGGTCTCTGTTACAAAGTTGGAATGGTGTATATCCTAAAATGACCAACGGTGATACCGAAGTATTTGTGGAAGCCTTACCGGGTGTATTTATATTAAATGGGTTAGGTGGTGCAGGAATGACTCTTTCATTTGGTTTAGCCGAAGAAAAAGTGAGTAGTATACTGTAATTATATTTTTTCAATCAATTCCAAGCAGCATAATACACATTCAGGCAATCTATTTTCTGTCCATAAAGCAATAAAATACTAACTGTATAAATTATGGACTGAATATTATGATATGAATGCATGTTGCACTATTTTAGCACTTACATACCTATGTTTGTTGCCATTTTTAATTCAAATATATTGATATGAAAAAAATTACCCTGCTATTTATCATCTTCATAGGAATTGCTTATGAGCAATTAAATGCACAAGGTATTGCCGCTGCTACTGCAGATGCTAATAAATTTGTTGGTAATTATTTACAACCTTTTGGCGAAGGAGAAATTTATAATATGAGTCGGGGCTGGTTTAGCACAGCAAAAGCCCACAAGTTCTTGGGTTTTGATGTTGCAATTAGTTTACAAGCAGCTGTGGTGCCAACTGATAAACAAAGTTTTACTTTCAATAATTCAGATTATGCTACTTTTAAATTGAACGGAGGAGGTACTAGTGCCACCTTGCCTACTTTTATGGGGGGCAGTTCTTCGCAAAGTATTCATGTGAATGTTACTGAAAACGGACAGCAAGCTTATACGGATTTTACCACACCTACCGGAATAGGAAATGATTTTAAGAAGAATATTTCTTTTTTGCCTGTTTCTGTTCCATTGCCTGTTGCGCAAGTAGGTATTGGTTTATTTAAACATACTGATTTAAAAGTGCGGTATTTTCCTAAAACCGATATTAATAATGTGTCAATGGGTGTTTTTGGCGTGGGTGTACAACATGAGTTTTCAAATTACTTGCCATTTCTTAAAAAAGTACCATTCCTTCATTTGTCTGCTTTAGCCGCTTACAGCCACTTATCTGCCGATTATTATCCCAATTTAGCTAATGCCACCAATATTAAAAGCAATAATGCTGATTTAAAATATGATATAGGTGCTTATACAGTGCAAGCCATTGCTTCAGCAAAATTTTCCATTTTAGAAATTTACACAGCATTAGGATATCAATCGGGTAAATCTAATATTAATGTCAATGGAACGTATCAGGCAACATTATATACTAATTTTCCGCCACCTAATAATACTGTAGCAATTAATGCAACTAATCCATTAGCTATATCATATATTGCTTCCGGCATTTCAAATACTTGGGGTTTGCGTTTAAACTTAGCTTTTTTTAAAATTTATGCTGATTATACTTTTGCTAAATATAATGGTATTGGTGCAGGTATAGCATTTGCTTTTAGGTGATTCTATTCGTTTACACGCTTCTATTACTTTTGTAAACTATGGATGGTCTGACCCCTATTGGAAAGATGTCAACAATTATCCTATCCTGTCAAAATATAATGATCCAAACAATGGTACCAATGATTTTTATATGATTCGTTTGGCTGATATTATTTTGCTTAGAGCAGAAGCATACAATGCCAAAGGGTTAACTACAAATGCAGGCGCATTAGTTAATTTAATTCGTGCCAGAGTTAATCTGCCTCCTACAACAGCAGTTTCGCAAAGTGATATGGCATTGGCAATTGAAAAAGAAAGAAGACTAGAGCTGGCATTTGAAGGCCATCGCTGGTTCGATTTAGTGAGAACCGGAAGAGCCATAACAGTGATGAATGCACAAAAAGATGGTGCAGGTAATAATTTAAATTACAATGTTAAACCTTATCAACTGGTATTTCCCATACCGCAAAATCAAATTGATAACAATGTTTTGTTGAAACAAAATTCGGGTTACTAGTCGTTTAGGTTACATACAAAAGCACCTGCAGATTTTTGTGGGTGCTTTTTTCAGTACATTACTCTATTTTTAGATAAAGCATTTTTCAGTAGGTTGATGCAATTTTTAAATTTTATATGAAATTATACAATGAAAAAACTTTGTAAATATTTTCTGCTTATCAATTGTATGATATTGGCCATGAGTTGTTCCTCGGCTCAAAAGTCGCCTGAAATGCCTAATAGGCCTCCAAATACGGTAGTTAATTTAAAAGATTCAATATCTGTATGGCTCACCAATGCCAATGGTTCTGTGCGTTTACAACAACAAACGCCATTATATTTCGATACTGTCAATAAAACCAATTTTATTATTGTGGTTGATAGCCTGCAGCGTTATCAAACCATGGATGGGTTTGGGTATACTTTAACCGGAGGTAGTGCAACTTTAATCAATCAATTACCCAGTACACAAAAAACTGCTTTATTAAAAGAGTTGTTTGGCAACGATAACAATAGTATCGGCATCAATTATTTACGCATTAGTATTGGTGCTTCTGATTTAAATAGCCATGTTTTTTCTTATGATGATATGCCTGTGGGGAAAACCGATACCACTTTATCTGCTTTTAGCTTAGGTGTTGATACGGTTGATTTAATTCCGGTATTAAAAGCCATATTGCAAATCAATCCCAACATTCAAATTTTAGGATCGCCATGGTCGGCACCTGCCTGGATGAAAGACAATGCCGGTACCGTTGGTGGCAGTTTGCTTCCCGCTTATTATATGGTATATGCAAAATACCTGGCAAAATATATCCAGGCCATGCAACAGCAAGGCATTACCATGCATGCTATTACCATTCAAAATGAACCACTCAATCCCAATAACAATCCCAGCATGGTTATGCAGTCTGCCGATCAGGCTAATTTTATTCAAAATGCATTGGGCCCCGTTTTTAAAAAAGAAAATATTACAACCAAAATATTGTTGTATGATCATAATTGCGACAGGCCCGATTATCCTATCGCCATATTAAATAATCCTGCAGCAGCACAATATGTAGATGGCTCAGCTTTTCATTTATATGCCGGAAATATTAATGTACTATCTCAGGTGCATGATGCCTTCCCTAATAAAAATGTATATTTTACGGAACAATGGGTAGGTGCTCCCGGCGATTTCCCATCTAATTTAACATGGCATGTAGAGAATTTAATCATTGGTGCGCCACGCAATTGGAGTAAAACCGTATTGGAATGGAACCTGGCTGCTGATGCACAATATGAACCACATACACCCGGTGGTTGTACCCAATGCCTGGGGGCATTAACCATACAGGGGAATACGGTTATACGAAATGTGGCTTACTATATTATAGCACATGCATCAAAATTTGTACCTTACGGTTCGTATAGAATTGCTTC
>JAGWPI010000387.1 GCA_028877005.1 Bacteroidota bacterium
ATGGCCAACCAGATTGCCAATGGCATCCGTGCATGGGCCGAAAGCCGGGGGGTTACTCACTTCACACATTGGTTTCAACCTTTAACCGGTACTACAGCTGAAAAACATGACAGTTTTTTTACATTAAAAAGCGATGGTACTTCATTAGAACAATTTGATGGTGACGCACTGATTCAACAAGAACCGGATGCATCTTCATTTCCAAGCGGTGGTTTACGTGCCACTTTTGAAGCACGGGGATATACTGCATGGGATCCCTCCTCGCCTGCTTTTATCATTGAAATTGGGCAAGGAAAAACATTATGCATTCCCACTATTTTCGTTTCATATACCGGTGAGTCATTAGATTATAAAGCACCACTTTTAAAAGCTTTGGAATCTTTAAACAAATCGGCTGTTGATGTTTGTAATTATTTTGATAAAAATGTAACTAAAGTAACTGCCACCTTGGGTTGGGAACAAGAATATTTTGTTATTGATGAAAGATTGGCCAATGCGCGTCCTGATTTAGTGCAATGTGGCCGCACAGTTTTTGGTGCAGCACCTGCTAAAGGCCAACAATTAGAGGATCATTATTTTGGTTCCATTCCTGAACGTGTATATCACTTTATGCGTGATTTTGAGAATGAGTGCTATAAATTAGGAATTCCTTTAAAAACCAGACATAATGAAGTTGCCCCTTCGCAATTTGAGGTAGCCCCAATATTTGAAGAAGTTAGTGTTGCAGTTGACCATAATGCATTATTAATGGATATTATGGACCGTGTGGCACGCCGTCATAAATTAAGAGTATTAATTCATGAAAAACCATTTGCAGGCATTAATGGAAATGGGAAACATAATAACTGGAGTATGGCCACTGATACAGGTGTAAACTTGCTATCACCAGGTAAAACACCTAAAACCAATTTAATGTTTCTTACTTTTTTTGTTAATACAATTAAGGCAGTTCATGATTATGCAGATTTACTAAGAGCTTCTATTGCATCGGCAGGAAATGATCATCGTTTAGGGGCCAATGAAGCTCCTCCGGCCATTATATCTGTTTTTGTGGGCCAATACTTAGCTAAAGTTTTAAATGAAATTGAAACACGTGTAGGAGATAAATTTGACGAACAAGATGAGGCTATTTTAAAATTAGATATCCATAGGTCAATTCCTGAATTAATGCTAGACAATACTGACAGAAATAGAACTTCACCTTTTGCATTCACAGGTAATAAGTTTGAATTTAGAGCAGTAGGGTCATCTGCTAACTGCGCCAATCCCATGACTGTATTAAACGTTATTATGGCAGAGACCTTACAACAGTTTAAAAAAGACGTAGATGCATTAATAGAAAAAGGTGATAAAAAAGAGATTGCCATTATGCAAACCATCCAAAAATACATTGTAGAAAGTAAAAATGTATTATTTGAAGGAGATGGATATAGTGAAGCATGGCACCATGAAGCAGAACGTAGAGGTTTACCCAATGTACCTACTACTCCATTAGCTTTGGATGCCATGGTATCTAAAAAAGCTAAAGAATTATTTGAAAAAAATCATGTATTTTCTGTTGCTGAGTTAGAAGCCAGACATGAAATTGAATTGGAAAAATATATTAAGAAAGTTCAGATAGAAGCCAGAATAATGGGCGATTTGGCACTAAATCATATTATTCCTACTGCTATTAAATACCAAAATGAGTTAATTCAAAATATTACCGGATTAAAAGCAGCTGGTATTCCTGAAAGCCAATACAAAAGTCAATTAGAAATTTTATCTAAAATAAGCGAACACATACAGGTGGTTTACGAAAAAGTGCATGCTTTGGTTGAGGCTAGAAAAATTGCAAATAATATAGAAAATACCAGAACCAAAGCCATAGCATATTGCACCCAAGTTAAGGAAGCTTATTTTGATGTAATTAGATACCATGTTGATAAATTAGAAGCTTTGGTGGATGATGAACACTGGAGTTTGCCAAAATATCGTGAATTATTATTTTTAAGATAATTTATTCCATCATTTTTACAAAAATTGGGAATCCCTGTTCAGAAAACTGAATGGGGATTTTCATTTTCAACCGCCTTATTGTTCATTTCACCGAATAGAAAAACTGTACACTAAACGCTGTTGTAGTTTTAAAGTCACAAACTGTAAATATTCCAAACAAAAAAAGAAATTGTATGAAAAAAATTATTACTGCAATCATTGTCCTTACTATCGGATTTGCGGGTAAATCAAATGCACAACGCGGGGGTTTTGATCCTGCCCAAATGAAAGCACGCCAAATTGAACAATTGAAAACGGCCAACCTCAATTTAACTGATGCTCAGATGGATTCTGTTGTTTCTATTAACATGGAAATGATGCAACAAATGCGTGGCATGCGTGATTTAAGTCCAGATGAAAGATTGAGCAAAATGAAAGAATTGAATGATCAAAGAATGCAGCGTTGGACTGCTGCTTTAAATAATGATAAAGCACTTGCCCAAAAGGTAGAAGCTTTTTATGAACAACAACGTAAACAAAGAATGCAAAACCGTGGCCAGCAATAGGTGAAAGTTTTATGTAATTAAAATCATTTTCCCAGCTTGTTTCAAGTGTGATGTAAAAACCCTCCAAGAAGTAGTAGAAACTTCAGGAGGGTTTTGCTTTTCAATTTGGCAAATATTGTTATTGCATTTTAAAAGTATCTAAAAATTTTGTGGTAAAGTTACCACTCCTAAAATCTTCATTCTTCATTAATTGTAAATGAAATGGTATAGTAGTTTTAACTCCTTCTATCACATACTCACTTAAAGCTCTATACATGGTATCAATTGCTTCCTCTCTGGTTTGTGCTACAGTAATTAATTTACCAATCATTGAATCATAAAATGGCGGAATAACATAACCGGCATATACATGACTATCTACCCGAACGCCATGCCCACCGGGGGTGTGTAAAGTGGTAATTTTTCCGGGTGAGGGTCTAAAATCGTTATAAGGATCTTCCGCATTAATTCTGCACTCAATGGCATGCATTTGGGGAAAGTAGTTTTTTCCGGAAATACGTTCACCTAAAGCTATTTTAATTTGCTCTTTAATTAAGTCGTGATTAATGACTTCTTCTGTAACACAATGTTCTACTTGAATACGTGTATTCATTTCCATGAAGTAGAAGTTACGGTGTTTATCTACCAAAAATTCAATAGTACCTACACTTTCATAATTAATGGCAGAAGCTGCTTTGATAGCCGCGGCACCCATAGCTTCCCTTAATTCAGGCGTCATGAAAGGCGAAGGAGATTCTTCTATCAGTTTTTGATGTCTGCGTTGAATAGAACAATCTCTTTCACTTAAGTGGCAAACATTACCGTATTGATCACCTGCTACTTGAATTTCAATGTGTCGGGGTTCTTCTACAAATTTTTCCATATATACCCCGTCATTTTTGAAAGAAGCACCTGCTTCGGCTTTAGCAGTATTAAATGCACGTTCCATTTCACTTTCATGCCAAACTTCACGCATACCCTTTCCACCACCACCGGCAGTTGCTTTTAATATTACCGGATATCCAATTTCTTTAGCCAATACTTTAGCTTGTTCAACACTTTCTAATAATCCACCACTACCCGGAACCACCGGAACACCTGCTTTTATCATCGTTTCTTTGGCAGTAATTTTATCGCCCATGGCATTAATCATATCTGGCGTAGGGCCAATGAATTTTATACCATGATCTGCACATATTTGTGAAAACTTTGCATTCTCTGCTAAAAAACCATAACCGGGATGGATGGCATCTGCATTGGTAATTTCTGCAGCTGCCATAATATGTGGTATATTAAGATATGATTCAGATCCGGCAGGTTTTCCAATACATACTGCTTCATCTGCAAACCGAACATGTAAACTATCTTTATCAGCAGTGGAATAAACGGCTACTGTTTTAATACCCATTTCTCTACAGGTTCTTATTACCCTTAAAGCAATTTCTCCCCTGTTTGCGATTAGTATTTTTTTGAACATTTTTTTAGATTAAACTGTTGAAAACAATTGAAACATTGAAATATTTACTTGTAAAAAAATTTAACTGACTGCCTATTACGTATAAATAGCAAATATTTTTTTGTGATGCCATTTTGCCAAAAAATTAGGTAACAAAGCAACAGAAAAAATTGTGCTAGTGTATTTTAGCTGGGTTGCACTAGAAATAGAGGTTGATCATATTCAACAGGAGTACTATCTTCTACCAATACTTTTACAATGGTACCTTTTATTTCACTTTCTATTTCATTAAACAATTTCATGGCCTCAATAATACATACTACTGAGCCAACTTCTATCTCGCTGCCTACTTCTACAAAATTTGGTTTACCAGGTGCTGATTTTCTATAAAAAGTACCAATCATGGGGCTTTTAATAGTCACCAATTTACTGTCTTCTGTTTGTTTTGGGGTAGGTGCTGGGGCTGCTGCTGTTGGCGCAGCAGCTACAGGTGCAGCGGCTGCAGGAGGTGCTACATTGTAAACTTGCTGTGGCGGTGCCGACATGGTAATTACTTGCTCTTCTTTTTGCTTAATGGTCACCTTGCCATCTTTGTCTTCAATGCTAATTTCTCCAATGTTACTTTTATTAATAATCTTAATGAGTTCGTGAATTTGCTTTAAGTCCATAGTACATATTTTTTTATGTAAAAAAGGTGTTTTTTAACTAAAAGTGGGGCAAAATAGCTAATTTTTATTCAAATTAAGTCATTTTTTGAAATTTGATTTTTTTCCTTCGCACAAAAACAGTCAATAATAAAAAATAGCCCCGCAACTTGCGAAGCTATTTAGTTGTTTTTTAGAAAATTATTCTTTAACCCGTTCTATATAATCTCCGGTTTTTGTGTTAACTCTTATTAATTCACCTTCTTCTACAAACAATGGCACATTCACAGTTGCACCTGTTTCAATGGTAGCAGCTTTTAAAGCCCGTGTAGCGGTATCACCTCTTAAACCGGGTTCACAATAGGTAATTTTTACAACAATTTTTTCCGGTAATTCCGCTCCAATCGGAGTTTCAGTTTCTGTATTGATGTATACAAATACTTCTGAACCATCTTTTAAAAATTGTGGGGCATCAATCATTTCTTCAGAAAGGCTGATTTGTTCAAAAGTTTCATTGTTCATCAAATTATAGCCACTTTCATCTTTGTACAAAAACTGGAAAGCCTTTTTCTCTACCCGAACCGGAAAAATATTTTCTCCGCTATTCCATGTTTTTTCAATGGTGCGCTTATTATCAACACCTTTCAATTTTGCCCAAACTTTTGCAGCGGCGCGTGCTGTTTTATTTTCACCAAAATCAACAACACTGTAAAGGCTTCCATCTAATTTAATGATTAAGCCGCGACTGATATCTGCTGTAGTTGCCATTATTGTATAATTTAAATAAAATTTAATTAAGGCTGCAAATGTAGGGATTGCAATGAAAAATACACAAAACTAATCAGGAAACATGAAAAAGTATATTATATAAACTTTTAAATTCCTTCATTTCAAAAACGCAACGGATATTGTTGTAGCATAATTCATTATTTTTGCACATCTTTTTAATCTCAAATTTTTATTATGTCTGTATTAGTTAATAAAAGTTCCAGAGTTTTGGTACAAGGATTCACAGGAACGGAAGGTACTTTTCATGCCACACAAATGATAGAATATGGCACCAATGTAGTAGGTGGTGTAACCCCCAACAAAGGTGGTACCAGTCACTTAGATAGACCAGTTTTTAATACAGTAGCCGATGCAGTTAAATCCACCCAGGCCAATGTTAGTATTATTTTTGTTCCACCGGCATTTGCAGCAGATGCAATTATGGAGGCAACAGAAGCAGGAATTGAACTGGTAGTATGCATAACAGAAGGCATACCTGTACAGGATATGGTGAAAGTAAAAAATTACTTACAAGGTACAAATACCCGCTTAATAGGACCCAATTGCCCAGGTGTGATCACAGCAGGCGAAGCAAAAATTGGCATTATGCCCGGCTTTATTTTTAAACCCGGTAAAATAGGCATCGTTTCAAAATCAGGCACTTTAACTTATGAAGCGGCTGACCAAATTGTAAAAGCAGGTTTAGGTATCAGCACTGCCATTGGTATTGGTGGTGACCCCATTATCGGCACCCCAACTGTTGAAGCAGTAAAACTTTTAATGAATGATCCTGAAACAGAAGGCATTGTAATGATCGGTGAAATTGGCGGTAGTATGGAAGCTGATGCTGCCCGTTGGATTAAAGAGAATGCAACCAAACCTGTAGTAGGCTTTATTGCCGGACAAACCGCACCTCCCGGTAGAAGAATGGGACACGCAGGTGCCATTATTGGCGGCGCAGAAGATACTGCTGCTGCAAAAATGAAAATTATGGCCGACTGTGGTATTCATGTAGTAGCCAGCCCTGCAGATATTGG
>JAGWPI010000388.1 GCA_028877005.1 Bacteroidota bacterium
CGGTTGTATAATCGGGATTCATTAAATGCTATTCAACCCCAAACTTCAGATGCAAAAAATAATTTATTAAATATGCAGGCCGTTTTTGGTTATTTTGAGCAAACGGTAAATAACAGAGATGAAATTACTATTGCATCGCCGGTAAAAGGCAAAATAAAAAATGTGGCGATAGCATTTGATGCGCCAAAGAATAACAGAGCCAATAGCACGCAGTCATTGAACGGAACAATGGCGAGTGTTAGTTGTGCAATGACGATAGCGGTTACAATTTCATATTCATTGGAAATAACTGTTGATGGGAATACGATTTATGTTACAGAAACTTTTACATCAACATTAACGATTATAATTGATTGTACAGGTGGAGGCAGTTGTAATTGCGCAACACCGAAGGATAATATCATAGATGGAGCTGGTAGCACGGGCAATAGCAATGGTAATTGGTGGGATTATGGAACAGGTTATCCTTATTTCCCCTGGAATCCGGGAGGTGGAATAGGAGCAGGTAGTGGAATAGGCCCGTATGAACCTGATTGGAGTTGGTGGTGGACAGTTGGCGGTGGTGGAGGAGGTTATGATCCTGATTTTGATCCTTCAAATTATCCTGAAACATTTGAAATCCTTCTATTTGAAAATGATTATCGCAATCAAATGTCAACTCAGGAATTACAAATTTTTGATAACATGTCAAGAACAAATCAATTGCAATATTTGTATAATGCCAAGTATGCATCAGATAAAGCTCAGGAGTTGTATCCAAACTCTGTACATAATGGAAACGGGGACGCATTTAGACACGCATTGTTCAGCGGATTGAATTCAAAGGTTTTGGGTGTTGCTTTAGCTAAGCAGCTGGGGGATGCACATGAACTCATACCTAATAATCCGCTCTTGGAAAATCAAATGGACTTGTTTAACAATCAAGTTGGGAGAGATCAATTTGTTTATTTACAAAATCAAGGCCAAGCGGGACATTTTTTTAAAGAAGCATTAGTGATCAGCCTAATGCAAAAAGTTCAAAATGGTGAATTACAAAGACTTGACCCATTAGATGTAAACAGTCAGATAATACCAGGAGTTACACAATTAGTTTCAACAAATTAATGTATATGAAAAAGCTTAATTCGATAGGTTTTGTAATCCTTATATTAATTTATGGGTGCAGTCAAAATGAGATTACTACATTTCAATTGAGTCATCTAAAGGATACATCATTTTATTTTCAATCTGAAATATTACATCCTACTTTATTAGAAATTTCAGTCAGTGGATACAGTGACGATTCGTTTTTGGTTAATAATATCAGATTGAGAGGTGGAAATATTGACACTGTATTAAAAATAGATTGGTATAGGGATACAGTTGCAATTAGTTTGAAGCGTTATAGAGCTACTATAGCAAGTTTGACTTTCAATTGTAGAACATATTGACATTACTGCCTACAACAAATGTATTTATGCAATATGGGCTGATGAATAGAATCTCAGCCCATATTTTCAATCATCACCTGTTCAAGCTGACCGACATTATTCGGCAGTAGTGCATATGCTCATCTGCTTCTCTTTGTTCGGCTGACGTTCAAGCTGACGCAACACAGAATGCCCATACTGCATAAATACTCGATCGATGTTAAATGGAAAATGCAATAGTGGTTCATATACAAGACCATCAGGCGGTGTAAAATCTATAAAAGTATGGCTATTAAATTAAAACAAACAGGCATATTGCTCATTTTAGTACTTGGGGGTTGTGCCCCAACAAGGCATTCCAAGTCAAATGACTTTTTTGTAAAGGAAGAAGATTATGTAAAATCATATAAGGTTGCTTTCATTTGTGGCTGCATAAATGAAGGGACAAAAGAAAATCTTACAAAATTTATTACCGATAATAATGACCTTGGTTTATTTTCCGAAGCAGAGTTTATTTCACATCAAAGGGTTAATGAGGCTGATTCTGTAGGCCGTATCTATTCAAAAAGATTAAAGCCGCTTGATTATGCTGATGCTGGAAATAGAACACCTTATATTTCGGGTTGTATTTATTTTGCATTGGGAAATGAGGTTGATAAAATTGCAAAAAAAGTTACAAATCTTATTCAAAAAAAAGGAATTAATACCACACTAAGCACTACCTACAACATTGCATTGCTAAAATGCAGGCTGACGGAAGCCGTGTTTCAACTGTTGTAATGTCTCGTCCTGAAATAGGTTGACTACAAAACGCCTATTTTATGGACTTAAAAACACAGATCATTACCGAGTATTTAACGCAAGGCACAGGCTTTAGAAAGCTTGCCTCAAAGTATGGCATC
>JAGWPI010000389.1 GCA_028877005.1 Bacteroidota bacterium
CATGAAGGTAATTGGAGCCGAATTATTGGTTAAAACAATACACGATTTAGCAGCAGGTACTTTGAAGGCACAACCCCAATCACAAATTGTGCTAACGGATAAGCCATTGCAACATGCCCCTAAAATTTTTACAGAAACCTGCCAAATTAATTGGAATACCTCGGTAGAAAAAATTCACAACTTAATTAGAGGTCTTTCGCCCCATCCGGGTGCATTTACTTATTTACAAGAAAAAAAATTAAAACTATTTCGTAGTTCATATGAATTAACGATGCACCATTATGCACCGGGGTCATATGTATCTGATGGTAAAACTTTTTTAAAAATTGCAGCTTTAAATGGATGGATTGCAGTAAACGATTTACAATTGGAAGGTAAAAAAAGAATGGATGTTACCACTTTTTTAAGAGGCTATCATCACTTACTCCCCAATCCTATATAATTTTAAAGCTTTAGTATTCAACAGTAACAGGGAATCTTTTATCTGCCATACCTAAAACAGCAGCAGCTGCATTACTAATACGCAGTAGCAATCCATTATCTTCTTTAATATTGGGCAAAGCACCTAATACTTTGGCATATACATATTTTTGATTGCTTTCAATTTTTACGATGGTACCTTCCGGAATGTTATTGACCAATACATAATATTTCTTATCCATCCATCCACTGGCAGTTTTAAAGATAGAAGCGTCACCGGAAATTGATTGTCCGGAAGAGGGTTTATAATAATTGGTGAAAAAACCACTGATAGGCACATCATCTGTATTAGTACTATTGGTATTAACAGGTATTACTTGATTTTTAGGCGTATTATTCTCTACCACTGTGGTAGGGGCAGTTTGTTGAGTAGCCGCAGTGGGATTGGTTTTTTCTGGTGTTGACGCAACTTTAGTTGTTGGCTGTTCAACAGGTACAGCTGCAACAGCTACACTTGGTTGTGCAGTAGAACCAATGGTTAATTTTTGACCTGCATGAATATTGGTAGTGGTTAAATGATTCCATTGTTGGATTTCTGAAACAGTTACTTTATATTTTTTACTGATGGCATAAAGTGTTTCTTTGGGGCCAACAATATGAATAAGTGATTTATTATTGGATGATGGTAACACATTGGAAGCAGTTGCAGCTTGCATAGTCATATCTTCCGATACAGCACCACCTTTTACGGGAATTTTAACTTTTTCGCCAATACGCAATACACTTTTACTGTTCATGGCATTCAATCGCATAATATCGCCCACTGTTGTATGATATTGGCGGGCAAGAGCTGATAAAGTTTCACCCTTTTTAATAACATGTTCAATAGTATGTTTATTGGTTTGTGCCTGAAGCGAACCCAAAATAAACAAGAGCAAAAAACATAGTGTTGTTCTTAAAATAGGAAATACATTCATGGCCATAAATTTTCTACTTCGTAAAATTAATCTTTTAAAATTCTCCATTCAGCAGGATAATAATTATTGGTGCGATTGGGTAAAACTTTTATCCAACCCAATCTTAATCCACAATAGCTAATACTGTTCCACCCTTTTGGGCCTTCTATATGCAGTACTTGCTTTTTTAAATATTGTAAAGCAGTTTCCAAATCAACATCCACCTCATTTATTGTAGAAATTGGCAGCAAACTTAAAGCCAATTCATGTGCCGGAACAAAATCTTTTCCTTTTAAACTACCTAACTCAATGCCAGCTTTTTTAATATATAGGTGTTTGGACAATTGTTGCAAGGGTTGCCAATAATGATTTTGGATAGCTTTAAAAGTATTATCCATTACAAATAACCGATAATTTTCCGGCAATGGAATAATCTCATTAATCTTAGCAATATCTTTAGAACCTGGTACCATTAGCAAAGTTTCATTAACGTAATCATGAATATGATGATCGGGCTTTTTCCTGAAAACAGATAC
>JAGWPI010000025.1 GCA_028877005.1 Bacteroidota bacterium
AAATATTTGATAAAAAAAAGATTATTTCCGTTGCTTTATAATTTTTTGTAAAGGATAGGTATATGTTTTATTTTTTATATCCTCTAATACCTTTTTCTAAGCTGTATACCTCTTTAAAACCCTTTTCCAGCAAGAATTCCATTGCTATTTTACTTCTGTTGCCTACTGCACAATACAGTACTGTTATTACTTCCGGGTTTAATTCTCTATAATGATCTTTTAATTTTTTTATAGGAATATTTAATCCTCCTAAGTTTTCTTTATTGTGTTCATCGGTATCACGAACATCGATCAGTTGCAATTCTTTATGCCCTAATAATTCCAGCAATGTATTTAAATCAATAAAATAATTCTTTTTAGTACAGTGCTTCGGTTCAGAATGCAATGCAGTAATGGTTTTATTAAGGGGATTAGCTTTAAAGTGAAATAGTTGAAATTGCATAGAAGTTATATCTATTACCAGTAACTTACCGGAAAGTATTTCTTTTTGCCCGGTAATTATTTTTATTACTTCATTAGCCTGAATAGTTCCAACAATTCCCGGCAGGGTTGCAACAACGCCAATTTCTGCACAGTTTGGCATATCATCATCCTTCAGGAGTTCCGGAAATATACATCGATAGGTAGGGCCATCGTGAAAATTAAATACTGATACCTGCCCTTCAAATTTATAAATAGAACCAAAAACAAGTGGTTTATTTTTTATGACACAAGCATCATTCACTAAATATCTGGTAGTAAAATTATCTGAACCATCCACCACAATATCATGTTCTTCAATAATAGAAAGCGCATTCACTGGGGTAATAAATTCATTAATAGGAGTTACATTCACAAATGGGTTAATTGTTTTTACTTTTTGAGATGCAACTGTTGCTTTAAATAATCCAATATCTGATGATGTGTATAAAATTTGCCTTTGTAAATTACTTTCTTCTACTTTATCCCCATCCATAATTGTAATATATCCAATACCTGCAGCAGCAAGATATTGAACCAAGGAGCACCCCAATCCTCCAGCACCAACAATCAGTACTTTAGCTGCCTTCAGTTTTAATTGCCCATCCACGCCAATTTCGCTTAAACTTAATTGACGTTGATAACGTATTTGCTCTTGCGTACTTAACATACAAATTATTTTCTACACAAAGGGTTCCCAGTCCTTCCATACCGGTTGATACCCTTTTCTTTTTATCATTGCTACAATTTCTGCCGGTGTGCGGCTGTCATCTATTTCAAATTGCTCTAATGATTCTATTGAAGTAACATACCCACCTGGATTTGTTTTAGAGCCTGCACTAATACTGGTAATACCAAGCTGAATGATGTTATCTCTAAGATATTCATTTTCACGGGTTGAGATTGACAACTCTACTTCTTCATTAAAAATACGCCAGGCACAAATTAGCTGTACCAATTCTTTATCACTCATCATAACCTTCGGTTCTATTAAACCTTCTGCCGGCCTTAATCGGGGAAAAGAAATACTATATTTCGTTTTCCAGTAAGTTTTTTCGAGATAGCTTAAATGTATAGCAGTATACAAATGATCTGTTCGCCAGTCTTCCAATCCAATTAATACACCTAAACCAATTTTATGAATACCAGCTTTACCCAATCTATCGGGTGTTCCCAGCCTGTAATCGAAATTTGACTTTTTCCCTTTTACATGATGAAGGTGATAATCTGCTTTATGATAGGTTTCCTGATAAACAAGTACTGTATGAAGGCCTGCTGCAATTAAAGTGGCATAGTCATTTTCATCCATAGGTTGAACTTCCATAGAAATATTGGCAAAATGCGGTTTTAGTAAAGTAATTGCTTGTTGAATATAAGGAACTCCAACTGTTTTATTGGCTTCCCCGGTAACCAACAAAATATGCTCGAAACCCTGCTCTTTTAAATACATCGCTTCCTGCATCAACTCAATTGGGGTTAATGTTTTCCTTGCCAGTTTATTATTATAACTAAACCCGCAATAAGTGCAAATATTTTGGCATTCATTTGATAAATACAATGGTATATATAACTGTAGTGTTTTACCAAAACGTTTTTGCGTTAATTTGTGGCTTAGTATTGCCATGTTTTGAAGATACGGGAGTGCTGCCGGAGAAATCAATGCTTTAAAATCTTCTAAATTGCGTTTAGATTTATGTAAAGCAACTTCAACATCAACAGCTGTTTTACTATAAATACTTTCTTTTAAAGCATCCCAGTTTAGTAAATTATATTGTTCCTGAAACATGATTTCATTTTTTATAACGCAGTTAAAAATTGTGTAAACGGACTACTTGCTTCTGCTATGCTGCTTTCTGCTGCCAGTCCTGCCAAATAAGCCATTCTGCCAGCTTCTACAGCTTTTTTAAATGCAGCGCCCATTGCTACAGGATTCTCTGCTACTGCAATTGCAGTGTTCACTAGTACAGCTGCGGCCCCCATTTCCATAGCTGCAGCAGCATGACTGGGTGAACCAATTCCGGCATCAACAATAACAGGCACTTTGCTTTGTTCAATGATAATTGATAAAAAATCTTTGGTTAAAAGTCCTTTATTACTGCCAATAGGTGCACCTAATGGCATTACCGCAGCAACGCCCACGTCTTCCAATCGCTTACACAATACCGGATCGGCATGTATATAGGGCAAAACAATAAAT
>JAGWPI010000390.1 GCA_028877005.1 Bacteroidota bacterium
ATGGCAGGCATTGAAATAGGTATTAAAAAAATGAATATTGGTGTTACTACTATGGCGCCTATAAGCCAATACTATGCAGAGGGACAAACAAAATTAAATTGGCGAGGCGATGTTCATGTAAGTTTTAATTTTTAACTTTACATAAAACATAGTAAATATGAAACAATTATTTGTGATAGCCTCCGTTCTTTTTTTAGCGGCCTGCGCCAATAGTAATGAAAAAAATGAGGTTAAAAAAGATACTTCTGCTGCCGCGGCATCCATGCCCATGCAAGCAAAATATACAGCAGATATGGTAGATAATCAGCGCGACCCCTCATGTGGTATGCCCGCTAAAGCCGGCTTGGAAGATACTGTACATTACAAAGGACATGTTATTGGCTTTTGTAGCAAAGAATGTAAAGATGCCTTTTTAAAGGACCCGGAAAAAGGTTTGACTGCAGCTGATTTAAAGAAGAAATAATTAAAAAGCCGTTGGAAATACTTTCAACGGCTTTTTAATAAACCCAATTGCACCAATACTGCCTGATACTGTAACCAAACTTCATAATAGAATGCATGGGTATTTTGATTGGGATAATAAACGGTTGCTTGATTTTCTAAACCAATGTTAATATTTTCTCCAACTGCTTGCGCACCCATAATTGCGGCACCCAACGCCGAACTTTCTACTGTAGCAGGTACATATACCAAAAAACCTGTTATATCTGCTAACATTTGAACCCATGCTGCACTTCTGGCAAAGCCGCCACCGGCATAAATACTTGTTATGTGCGAATTAGGTGTAAGTAAAGCGGTTATAATACTATACACATTCATTAAAACACCCTCCATTACAGCTTTTACACAATGGGCGTGGGTATGATGATGGGTGAACCCCAAAAATGCTGCTGTGGCATTAGCATTCCACAAAGGTGCCCTATCTCCTGAAAGATAAGGCAATACTATTAATCCCTCACTGCCTGCCTTAATATGGATTGAATCAGCTATTAATTCAGTATAACTTTGGTTAGATTGTAAAATTTGATTCTTTAACCATTGTAAAACATTAGCTCCATTGTTGGAGGCACCTCCCACTGTATACTTATTGTTTTCCAAATGATAACAAAAAGTTTGCATTTTGTCATCTAATTGTGGAGACATCACTGTTCTTCTTGCAGCAGCACTGGTACCAATGGTTACAGCTATCTTATCATCATTCAGAATACCCATTCCCAAATTTGCCAATGGTCCATCGCCGGCACCAATAATTAATGGAATACTTTTTGCCCAAGAAGGCAGACAACCATTTTTATCGTACACTATTGTATTTGTAGGTACAATTTCAGAAAGCTGGCTGCAAGAAATATTAACTACTTTCAATATAGATTCATCCCATTGCAAAGAATATATATTACACAATCCCGTTGCCGTTGCAAGTGAAGTATCTACCAGATATCTGCCTGTAAATGCATGTAATACATATTCTTTTAACCCAATAAATTTTTTTGTTTGTTGAAATATGTCCGGCCTGTTTTTCTGTAGCCAAAGTATTTTGCATAGTGGCGTCATGGCGTGCACCGGAACACCTGTTTTGGAATATAACTGTTGTGCCATATCACTTTTGTGCAATGCAGCGGCTTCCTCTGCAGCTCTGGTATCGTTCCATAAAATACAATTGGTTAAAGGTTCGCCCAAGGCATCAATGGCAATTATACCATGTAGCGCAGCACTAAAGCTAATACACAAAGGCGGTTGTTGTAAGAGAGCTTTTACTTCTGTAATACATTGTATTACAGCTTTTAAAATAGCATGGGGCTCTTGTTCTGAATAATCTTTACCGGTATAAATTATTTTATTATCAATGGCATAGCGGCGTAATAATGTAGCATCCGGAGAAAATGCTACAGCTTTTATAGAAGTTGTACCCATATCAACACCTAAAAAATAATCCATATATACATTTTAGCGTTAGCAAAACAAGTTACTGCAACTTATCTCAATTAGTTAAAGCAACCGGTTATTTGTTAATAAAAATTGATAAAACTCACCTTCTTAATTGATAAGGTTTACCCCAAGTACCCCCAAACACACAGTAACTTTGTTGCAATAAATTATCAAATTTCTACATTATATGTTTTTTAAACCCAAAATAATAGATACACTTCAACAATACACTTTACAACTATTCATTAAAGATATTTTAGCGGGATTAATAGTAGGTGTAGTGGCGCTACCTTTAGCCATTGCATTTGCCATTGCATCCGGAGTTTCTCCTGAAAAGGGTTTGTATACGGCTATTATTGGTGGATTTATTGTATCTGCTTTAGGCGGTAGTCGGGTTCAAATAGGTGGCCCTACAGGTGCATTTATTGTAATTGTATATGGTATTATATTGCAATATGGTATTAGTGGGTTGGTAATAGCTACATTTATTGCAGGTATTATCTTAATTATTTTTGGGTTGGTTCGTTTAGGTGCTGTAATTAAATTTATACCCTATCCATTAGTAGTAGGTTTTACCAGTGGTATAGCACTTATTATTTTTTCGTCAGAAGTAAAAGACTTTTTAGGATTAACCATGGGTGCTGTTCCTGCCGGTTTTTTATCAAAGTGGCAGGCTTTTGGCCAACATATTGCCTCCACCAATATTTATGCATTAGCCCTTGGTATTGCTACACTTATCATTATTATTTTGTGGCCACGTATTTCTCGTAAAATCCCCGGTTCATTAATGGCTATTTTCATCACTACTATTGCAGTACAATTTTTTCATTTACCAGTTGAAACCATTGGCAGTCGTTTTGGAGCTATCCCAAATCACTTACCTGCTCCTATAATTCCTGAAATTAACTTGTCTGTTGTTAAAGCTTTAATTCAACCGGCATTTACCATAGCTTTATTAGGTGGAATAGAATCGTTACTTTCTGCTGTTGTTGCAGATGGGATGATTGGTGGTAATCACCGCTCCAACACAGAACTCATTGCGCAAGGAACAGCTAATTTATTTTCGGCCATTTTTGGGGGTATTCCGGTAACCGGCGCTATTGCACGAACTGCAACAAATATTAAAAATGGTGGTCGTACACCTATTGCAGGCATTGTTCATGCCATTACTTTACTTTTAATTTTAGTTTTAATTGGCAAATGGGCAGCATTAATTCCTATGCCTGCTTTAGCCGGAATTTTAATTATTGTAGCTTATAATATGAGTGAGTGGGAAAACTTTGTTGCTATTTTAAAAGGTCCCAAAAGTGATATGTTGGTATTACTTTCTACCTTTTTTTTAACGGTTCTCATAGATTTAACAGTAGCTATTGAAATTGGAATGGTGCTAGCTGCATTTTTATTTATGCGCAAAATGATTCAGTTTAGTGAAGTAAATCTATTACCCAAAGATGTGGAAGAAAATGATAAGGAAGCTATTGGTAATTTTTCAATTCCAAAAGATGTGGAAGTTTTTGAAATTTCCGGGCCACTTTTTTTTGGAGCAACCTATAAATTTAAAGATGCTATAAAGTTAATTGAGAAAACCCCAAAAGTGCTCATTATCAGGATGCGCCAAGTACCCATGATTGATGTAACGGGTATTAAAACTTTACAAGAAATTAATAAAGAGTCAAAGCATCGAGGTACTAAGCTAATTTTATCGGAAGTAAATAGTGAACAAGTACTAAAAGAATTACAATCGGCCCGATTACTATTTGCTATTGGAAAAGCAAATGTTACGGAAAGTTTTGAAGCCGCATTAAAAAGAAGCAAAACCTTATTATCTGGATAGTTAATTTTACATTACCCTTGTTTTATACATAAAAGTGCCGTTTACTGATTTGTAAACGGCATTGAATTTTATTGAAAGTTGCAATATTTATTGAATACCGGCTCTTTTTTTTAATTCTTTAATGGGCATGGCTATCATTCTACCCATTGGCTGATTACCTCTATACGTAATTACCTTTAACATTACCGCATCTTCGGGAGGGGTTAATGGGGTAGAATAAACCGGGTAAAACTGATCGGGGAATGAATTATCAAAACTATAATGTATTTGCAAATTAGGTATTTCAGTAGCCATTTCTATTTGTAAGCCTCCTTCTGTATTTTTAGTAGCTGTAAAAATAGGATCATAAATACTGGGTGCATATTTTACCTGCTCTATATCTAATCGCTTAAATTGGTGCTCAACTCTTCCCACAAAATTAGGCCAATCTTTATTGGCTTTTGGCGACCATACTGTTTCAGAAATGGCAAATGCTCTAGGCCAAGTCATGTATTGCAAATGCCTAGTATTATACACCTGCTCAGTCCATAAATTAGCTTGTCCGCCTAAAATATATTTGCTATCAACACTATCCGGAACCGGCTCAAATGTGTATGCTTTATTTAACCGCAATGTAGCATATACCCTAGGCTCAATAATAGAATCACCTTGCATATAATCTAAGTAAGCAAAAGTGGTAGGGCTCATTACTACCTGATGCTTCATTTTAGCAGCTTCAATACCGCCCTTCATTCCACGCCAACTCATTACCACAGCATTTGGTGCTAATCCACCCTCCAAAATTTCATCCCAACCCATAAATTTTTTCCCCTTCGATTCTACTATTTTTTCAATTCTTTTTTCAAAATAGCTTTGTACCTCCTCCATAGTTGTTAAACCTTCTTTTTTCATTAGCGCATGTATTTCAGGGCTTTTTTCCCAAAAGTTTTTAGGACATTCATCTCCTCCTACATGGATGTATGGGAAGGGGAATAATTTTGCCACTTGTGCAAAAACTGTATCGAGAAAGGTATATACTTTTGGATTAGCGGGGCAAAGAGTGTTATCCACCAATGCAATGGGTGGTGCGCCATGCGACCAATCCATAATTTCCTCGCCGGAGCGCACATGATAAGTATCTGCACCTGCCGTACAAGATAAATCAGGATATGCTACAACAGCAGCTAAACTATGACCGGGCACATCAATTTCAGGTAGTATATTAACAAATTTTTTCTGCGCATAAGCCACCAATTCCTTAATGTCATCTTGTGTATAAAATCCACCATAATTGCGAGGTTCATCTGGCTTAGGTGCAGTAAAAGTGCCAAAATATCCCACTTTTTTTACATTCCATGCCCCAACATCAGTTAGCCGTGGTAATCCTTTTATTTCAATCCGCCATCCTTCATCATCGGTTAAATGTAAATGCAGAATATTGAATTTGTATTTAGCCATTTCATCAATATAATCCTCTACTTGTTGTTTAGTAAAAAAGTGACGAGCAACATCAAACATTAGTCCGCGCCATACAAAGCGAGGATAGTCTATTATAGTCACTTCAGGCATGGTCCAAGAAACATGGTTAACAATTGTTTTGCTTTCAATTTCAGCGGGTAAAAGTTGCCACAAAGATTGAACTCCATAAAATAAACCGGCCGGTTCATTGGCCTTTATGAGTACCCGGGTAGGTGTAACCAATAGGCGATAGCCCTCATTTCCCAGAAGGGTGTCGCGGTAGTTTAATATTTGTAATTGAATGGTAGCGTTTGAAGGATTCTTGCTTTCAGTTAATGTAAATCCTGTTGCTTGTGCAATTTTTTGTTGCACGTGTTGTGCAATGGCTTGTACACTTGGCGTGGCAGTATAGCTAATACTGGCTGTAGGTAATAATGTAAAATTACCCATACCTTCTTGTACAGAAACCGGAATGGGAATAATATTTATTCCTTTTTTGTTAGGTAGATGTTGCGCCATGGCAAATGAAGCCAAACAACCAAAAGCCAAAATAGCAATTGTTTTTTTCATGAAGGCAAGTTTTAAAGCAATAAAATAAAAACGAATTCTTAGTAAGTGTTTGCAAAGAGTTGCACAATTTATTGAATTAAATATTCAACCGCAATTTCATGCATTAAAATTGCGAGTATCTCATTATTATTTGATAAAAATCAATGTTGGTTTTTTAGTGCTTTTACAATATCCACCCCAACATTAAACAAACAAGAACAATAATTGGAGGTGGTATTTTTGTATAATATAAAACCAGAAAAGTAGCAAGAACTACGGCAATATCTAAAAAACCATTCATTTGCAGGTTCCATAATTCAATAAAAAGTATATCTTTTATAAGGTAAAAGGTTGCGCCGGCAATTATACCTACCACCGAAGCATTAATACCTTCAAGAGAACGGTATATAACTGCATATTTTTTTAAATTATGCCAAACAGGAAAAAAGAACAATACTAATAAAGCACTGGGCACAAAAAGACCAATAGCACCTAATACACAACCAACTACCTGCAAAGTGGGGTCGTGTTCACTTTTTAATACCATTCCACCCACAAATGCACCAATAGAAAAAACAGGACCGGGGATA
>JAGWPI010000391.1 GCA_028877005.1 Bacteroidota bacterium
GCCATTGAACTATTCCACAATTTTACTTTGTTACATGATGATATAATGGATGAAGCCGATGTAAGAAGAGGAATGGCTACTGTTCATACCAAATATGGTAACAACACTGCATTACTAGCCGGTGATGTAATGATGATTAAAGCATACCAATATTTAGAAAACATACAGGTTGACTATCTTAAAAAAATATTGAATATTTTTAATAAAACTGCTGTTGAAGTATGTGAAGGACAACAATTAGATATGGATTATGCAGTTGCGGAAGATATTCAGCTGAAAGACTATTTAAAAATGATTGAATTAAAAACATCTGTTTTACTTGCAGCCAGTTTAGAAATGGGAGCGATTATTGGCGGAGCAAGTGAAGGAAGTTGTAAACACTTATATGCTTTTGGAAAAAATTTGGGAATTGCTTTTCAAATACAAGATGATTATTTAGATGCATTTGGTAATCCTGAAAAATTTGGTAAAGCTATTGGAGGTGATATAAAACAGAATAAAAAAACAGCTTTATTTATACATGCTTTAGAAGTAGCATCAACCGAACAAAAATCTGCACTATTGAATTATATGCAAGGAAATGAACCTGATAAAATTGAAAAAGTATTAGCAATATTTAAAGCATGTAAGGTAGATGAGTGGGCCACTACTTTAAAAGAACAATATTTGCAAACTGCACTCTATCATTTAGAAGAAGTTGCTGTTCAAAGTGTGCGAAAAAAACCATTAAAAGATTTAGCATCGTTTCTAATACAACGAGATTACTAGTGAATTGTTTATCTTCTTTTTCATAAAAAACCGATTGCATGTCTAGTTTATTTAGAAAAAAATCAATAGAAAAAATTGTAGCTGATTCTGAAGCAGGTTTACTTGATGGTCATCATCAATCACTTAATAAGGTACTAACTGTTAAGGATTTAACTTTTATGGGAATAGCCGCCATTATTGGTGCAGGTATTTTTTCTACCATAGGAACAGCTGCTTATAATGGTGGGCCAGGTATTGCTTTTCTATTTATTATTACTGCGGTTACATGTGGTTTTAGTGCATTATGCTATGCTGAATTTGCCAGTAGAGTACCAATTGCAGGTAGTGCCTATACTTATGCCTATGTTAGTTTTGGCGAATTAATTGCCTGGATAATTGGTTGGGCACTAATTTTAGAGTATGCCATTGGTAATATTGTTGTAGCCATTAGTTGGAGTGGATATTTTAATAATTTACTAATGGGCCTGGGATTACATTTACCGGGTTGGTTATTAACTGATCCCTTTTCAGCTGCAAAGGATTTTCAAGAAGCAACTTTATTAGCAACAACAAATAAACCTTTACCGCAACACTTAGTTTCTGCAACTGAGATTTGGAATAATGCACCAGTGGTATTTGGTAAACATGTTTTATTTAATTTGCCAGCCTTTATCATTGTTGTATTAATTACAACCTTGGCTTATATCGGCATAAAAGAAAGTAAAAAATCGACCAATTTTATGGTGATTTTTAAAATCATTGTTATCATTTTTGTAATTATACTTGGCTTTTTTTATGTAAAAACAGATAACTGGGTACCCTTTATGCCTAATGGATTTGGAGGTGTATTAGCAGGTGTATCTGCTGTGTTTTATGCCTATATAGGTTTTGACGCCATTTCCACCACAGCTGAAGAATGTAAAAACCCACAGCGAGATTTGCCTCGTGGAATGATTTATTCTTTAATTATTTGTACAGTACTTTATATTTTAATTGCCTTGGTTTTAACAGGAATGGTTCATTATTCTGAATTAAAGGTAAATGACCCATTGGCATTTGTGTTTAGCAAAATTAATTTGAAGTGGGTAAGTTATATTATTTCTATAAGTGCAGTAGTGGCTACTACCAGTGTAATGCTGGTTTTTCAATTAGGCCAACCACGTATTTGGATGAGTATGAGTAGAGATGGATTGCTCCCTAAAAAGTTCTCTCAAATTCACCCCAAATTTCAAACACCTGCTTTTGCTACCATCATTACCGGCTTATTGGTTTCTATTCCTTCTTTATTTTTACCAAGCAGCCTAATGACAGATTTAACCAGCATTGGAACCCTATTTGCATTTGTATTGGTTTGCTTTGGTGTATTGGTATTGCCAAGAATTCAAAATACTACACAAGGCCGCTTTAAACTTCCATATATAAATGGAAAATGGATTATTCCGGCATTATCCATTATTTTTATTATTGGATTTCATGAGCGTTTTACACAAGCATTTCAACATATCATTTCAGAAAGCTATCAGGAGGTATTATTTATTGTATTTGTTGCAATTACTGTTGTAGTTTCTGTTTTAAGTTTTATCAGAAATTATTCAGTTATTCCGGTTTTAGGTGCCTTATTTTGTTTGTATTTAATGATTGAGATTCCTGCTATTAGCTGGCTATGGTTCTTTGTTTGGATGGGTATTGGCTTATGTTTGTACTTCTTCTACGGAAGAAAACACAGTAAACTTAAAACAGAAAAGTAATGCTACAACTGCTTTGTTTTTACATAATACAAGCGCTCAATTAATGTTTGGTTGAGCAAATGCAGTTGATTATTTTGTACTTTTTTTGTTTTCCATTGTGTTGTGGGATAAATTTTTAACTGAATTCCTGCTTCATTCCAAAAACTTAGCGGTAAATTAAAAGTAGGTAAACAATTACTCCATCTATATCGAATGGATTGATGAATAGTATCGATTTGATATATTAATATAGGAATTTGTGTGGTTCGTAAATATTGATTGAATACATATTGATAATTAAATCCGGCATGTTGGTTAATATAATTTTCTATATCTGAAGAAGTTACTGTTTTGTGATAGAAAACTTTGTTCAAGCCAATAAGTATGTTTCTGAATAAAACATCATTATGCATGGAGTGTCTAATTGTGTGAATCATAGCACTGCCTTTGTAATACATATCACTACTACCTTCCTTGTTTACACCATAAGGTCCAATAATAGGTTTATCATTTAAAATATTTTTGCGACTGCCTACATTATAATCTGTACCCGCTTCTTTGCCATAATAGTACTCCGTAAATAATGTTTCACTGTAATTGGTAAAGCCCTCATGTACCCACATATCGGCCACATCTTTAGTAGTAATATTATTTCCAAACCACTCATGGCCACTTTCGTGTACAATAATAAAGTCCCAACGTAAACCCCAGCCCGTTCCACTTAAATCGCGTCCCAAATATCCATTTTTAAAATGGTTACCATATGCAACAGCACTTTGGTGTTCCATGCCCAAGTGGGGTGCTTGTACTAACTGATAACCATCTTCATAAAAAGGATAAGGCCCAAACCAATATTCAAAGGCTCTCAACATGGGTTTAACTTGTTTAAATTGCAGCCAAGCTAAGCTACTGTCATAATCTAACACCCAATATTGAAGTGTTAATAATCCTTTTAAACCCATCAAAGTATCTTTTTTGTTTACATATTTTCCAATATAGGGAATGATGTCATAATTATTGATGGGGTTTACTACTTGCCAAGTATATACCCTTTTGTTGTTTGCCGTTATAGATGAGTGAATTAAACGACCATTACCAACAGCC
>JAGWPI010000026.1 GCA_028877005.1 Bacteroidota bacterium
GCAAGCAATACTTTGACTCGCAAAAGCCTCATTCAATTCTATTACATCCAAATCATTTGCCTGTAAACCTGCTCTTTGTAAGGCCTTACGGCTGGCAGGTACCGGCCCAATGCCCATAATGGAGGGGTCTACGCCTGCTGTTGCCATACTTACCACCCTGGCTATAGGTTGTAAGTTAAATAATTGTACAGCTTCTTCGCTAGCCAATAACAAAGCAGCAGCACCATCATTAATGCCGCTTGAATTACCGGCAGTAACTGTACCCTCTTTGGTAAAAGCAGGTTTTAAACCGGCTAATTTTTCTAAATTGGTTGGGCGGGGATGTTCATCTTCTGAAAAAATGGTCGGTGTTTTATTCTCGGTAATCTCTACGGGAATTATTTCGTTGTGCCATTTACCTGCGGCTAAGGCAGCAGCATACTTTTCTTGCGATGCATAGGCAAAAGCATCTTGTTCCTCCCGACTAATTTTCCATTGTCTGGCTACATTTTCAGCTGTTTCGCCCATATTATATGGGTAATACATAGCTGCCAGTTTTTTATTGGTAAAGCGCCAGCCAATGGTAGTATCGTAGGTTTCGGTTTTACGGCTCCAGGCACCGTCGCTTTTGGCTGTTACAAAAGGGGCACGTGTCATGCTTTCTACTCCACCGGCTATATAAAACATACCATCGCCGCAGGCAATGGCCCGGGCAGCATCCATAATGGCTTGTAAACCACTGGCACATAAACGGTTTACGGTATTACCACCGACCGAAACGGGTAAACCGGCCAATAATGCGGCCATCCTGGCTACATTGCGATTGTCTTCTCCTGCCTGATTGGCTGCTCCGGCAATCACATCTTCAATCTTATGTACGTCTATTTGTTCATTGCGTCGTAATAATGCTGTAATCATCAATGCCAATAAATCATCGGGCCGTATGGTACTTAATTTACCGCCATATCGGCCAATAGGGGTCCTTACTGCATCTATAACATATACTGTTTGCATATATCAATTATTTCGTATTTATTAGTGGGTAATAGTTGTGTTGCAAAGGAAAACAAATCACATAATTCGGCAAAATATATCGCTTCATTGTTCTTACTTATCTTTGCCCCATGAATCATTTACCGAATATACGTGCGTTGAGTAATGAGCAGTTGGCTTCATTTATGGATAGCATTGGCGAAAAAAAATTCAGAATACAACAAATACAAGAATGGCTATGGTTGAAACATGCAGCCGGGTTTGATGATATGACGAATTTAAGTAAAGCACTTCGCCAACAATTATCTGAACACTTTTCTCTGCCTGCATTAACCATTGATACTACGCAAAACAGTGCCGATGGTACCGTTAAAACCCGCTTTACCACCTTCGACGGGCATAAAATTGAAGGTGTTTTAATTCCTACCGATGAAAGAAAAACAGCTTGTGTTTCCTCACAAATTGGTTGTAGCTTAAGTTGTAAATTCTGCGCTACCGGTTATATGGATAGAAAACGCAATTTAAATTTTGATGAAATTTATGATCAGGTTATGCTCATAAACCAACAAAGTGAGGCCTTATACCAAAAAAAACTTACCAATATTGTATTCATGGGCATGGGCGAACCTTTGTTAAACTATGCCAATGTATTGCACGCTATTGATCGGATTACAGCAGCGGATGGCATACATATGAGTGCAAGGCGCATTACGGTTTCTACTGCCGGAGTAGCCAAACAAATTAAAAAGTTGGGTGATGATGGGGTAAAATTTAAACTGGCGCTTTCTTTACATGCACCTACCGATGCCAAACGCAATGAAATTATGCCTATTAATGAAACCAATAACCTAAAGGCATTGGTAGAGGCACTGAATTATTTCTATGCAAAAACCAAAAATGAAATTACTTTTGAATATATTTTATTTAAAAACTTTAATGATTCACAAAAAGATGCCGAAGACCTCATTAAATTATATCGTCAGGTACCGGCCGATTTAGTGAATATTATTGAATATAACCCCATTGATGCTTTTGCATTTCAAAAACCCGATGAAGAGGGTATGGAGCGTTTTATGCAATTTTTAGAAAAAAATAGGGTAAATGCCCGTTTACGTAGAAGCCGCGGAAAAGATATTGATGCTGCCTGTGGCCAATTGGCCAATAAGGGCAAATAAAGCTTACTATTCTTAATTATAAAATCGTTAATAAAAGCAGTGCAAGTATTTTGTACTGCTTTTTTGTTTATTTTCATAAGGTAGTAAAGCTATATGCTAAGCATAGTATTAGCATTGTGGGTTGTATTTTATGGATAATAGTATTTTATAATATAGCAACACCTGCCAAACCTACTAATACCTATATGTATGAAAAAAATTTGGTCTGTTCTTTTCGTAGCCTTGTTATTCAGTTTTGGCGCCATGGCGCAACCTTACCATTTTAAAGGTAAAAGCAAGCATCGCCATGCCTGGCATAAACACATAAAAAAATACAATAAAAAGCATTTGTAAATTTAATGGCTAAGGCTACTGCCGGGCATTAATACCTTACCATGCATTAATTTACGTACTTTTGTACTGCCTGTTGTAAAACAGTAAATGGTAAAATATGGCAAAAGCATTTGAAAAGTTTATGGATAGCAGCCCAAAGGGTGCTAAGAAAAAAGAGGCTATACGCCAAGAAAAAAGAAAAGCCAAAGCTGCTTCCCGTGCTGAGGGGGAGGCTTTCCGAAAAAAACAATGGGAAAAAAAACATGGTATTGCGCCTGAAATACCC
>JAGWPI010000392.1 GCA_028877005.1 Bacteroidota bacterium
AAAAAAAATACCAGAAATAGCAAAAGATTGGTAGGTAAAAAATATCAATAACCCAACTTTAACCACATTTTTTCCGCCTAAAAATATATCTAACGAAACTGCTATACTTATTTGCCCCGTGGATGCTTCACTGCTTTAGTTTACAACGCAGAAGGAATAGATGCAGCTAAATTTTTAAATAATTTAGGTATTACAGCCTTTGTACTGAAATATAGATTGTTTAGAGAAAAGAATTCACCTTATATAGAAGAAAATACAAAACAAGATGTTTTTAGAGCCATCCGTTTAATTGAAAATAATACCCGAATGTTGGATATAGATACAGCAAAAATAGACATCATGGAGTTTTCTGCCAGAGGCGAATTAGCATCATGGCTATTATATCATTGTAATGAAGTACATAATGTTCAGAATGCCTATATTGATTCAGTTTATGCTAGGCCTGCGTTTCAAATCTTAATTTATTTAAGACCATTAGCTGCTCCAAAAATTATATCAAATAACGCCCCTCCTACTTTTTTATTGGCTTCAAATAATGACACCTGATGATCCAAATCAGTAATACAAATAATGCTATTACATAGGAAGGTGGGCGTACCCGTTAAAATGCATTTATTGCAGTTTGGGAATCACGTATTTAACATGGGAAAAAGTTCTGAATACTTAAACATTAAAAAATGGCCCGATGTACTTACTAATTAGATGATTGATAATGGATGGTTGAAACAATCAAGTAGGTTTAATTAAAGTATAGCTACATTTTATAAAAATTGAAATAAATAATAAAAATTATTTATGCCTCTACAATCATTTTACCCAAATTTTTTCCAACAAATAAACCAATGAAGGCTTCCGGTAATTGATGAAAACCATGTAAAATCGTTTCTTTATATTGTAATTTCCCATCTTTTAGCCATTCAGATAATTGTGTTATACCCTCAGAAAAACGATTGGCATAATTACTAATAATAAACCCTTGCATCAAAGCACTTTTGGTTAACAGTATTGGTTGCAATCGCGGACCTATCGGAGTTGTATGATCATTATACAATGCTATTTGTCCACATAGTACAATACGTGCACTATAATTAATTTGTCTTATAACAGCATCAGAAATCTCTCCTCCAACATTATCAAAATAAATATCTATGCCATTAGGGCAGGCCATTTGTATAGCCTTATTAATATTAACCGTGTTTTTATAATCAATTACTTCATCAAAATGAAATTCATTTTTTAAAATAGTAATTTTTTCAGTACCGCCCGCAATACCTATTACTTTGCATCCCATTATTTTGGCTATTTGACCAACAACTACACCCACTGCTCCAGCGGCCCCTGAAACAACCACCGTTTCACCAACTTTAGGCTGTCCAATATCTATTAACCCAAAATAAGCGGTTAAGCCTGGCATTCCCAATATGCCTAAATAATAACTAGCCGGTGCTATATGAGTATCAATTTTTTTAACAGCATTTGCATCAACTACCATATGTGTTTGCCAAGGCAGCATGCCAATTACAAAATCACCGGGCAATAAGGAGGTGGCATTAGATGCTACAACTTTAGCAACAACACCTCCAGAAATAGGCTCATTAATTTCAAATGGTGATATATAAGATTCTGTGTTATTCATTCTTCCGCGCATATACGGATCAACAGAATAAAATACACCTTGTAGTAAAACTTCTCCAGTTAAAAGCTGGGGAAGCTCTATTGATATTTCACTAAAATTATTTATTGATGGGAAACCTGATGGACGTGAAGACAATATTATTTGTTTTGCAATCATAAACATTTCATTCTAGTTGTAAAAATTATTTGAATGAGGGTTGTTCATTAAAGTAAAAGAGTTATTAAGATTTTTCAAAGGTATTGGAGAAAAAGAATATGGAATGTTAAGAAGAAAACAATAAAATATAATTTAGAAAGTTCCGGTTGTTAAAATAATTGGAGAAACAGGATATTGAATATTTGCATCATCTTCCGCAGTAATAAACAATTTATTAGGTTTAACTGAAGATACGGTTTCAAAATAAGCGGTAAGTTTAGAGGACATAAAATTAGAAGATGATTTTATTTGTCCTATATTTTTGGGATTTGCATTATTTGAAACCATCCAAACCACAAAAACTGACTTAGGAGGTTGCAATCTGCTAGGCTCTGCAAGGTTCGCAATTTTTATTTTAATCATGTAATTTTTATTATTATCTTTTTTTATTTTAACACTACCTTTTGCAGCCGGTGTAACAGATGAGACTAAAAAATTTGCTTTTTTTGCACAAGAGCTTAATAAAATAAACCCCATTATAGTAAGTACAACAAATAAGGTTAGTCGGTTATAATAATATTTGTTTATAATTGACATATTGTTTTTTTTAAAAATTAAATAGAATGTACTTTTTTATATAGTTTATTTATTTTCTTTGATATTTTTATTTGCTATCCCTGAAATAGATTTGCCTAACGCATCCATATCTTTATTGAAGCTTAATTTAAAAGATGCCCAATCATCTGATGATGTTTTTTTATAATTATCTACTTTATCTTGTAAAGATTTATTTTTTTCAAGCATAGTATTTATGTCTTTTTGATATTGTTGACGAATAGCTGCACGATCAGATTTCATTTTAATGTTTAGGTCAGCAATTATTTTATCATTAGCAGCCAACTTCGCATCAGCGGCATTTTTAAATGCAGTATACTCATCAGCTGAATCTTGTTTTGCCTTTGATAAATTGTGTTGTGCCTCTTGCAATTCAATTTTAGCAGCTTCTACTTTTTCAGCTTTTTGTTGTGTGGTATCAGAACAACTAACTAATAATAGAAACAGAATTCCCATTACAAAAAAAGACACTAATATATGTTTTTTCATTTTTTATATTTTATTTATTTAATGAGATAATTTATTTAAAAGGATGGTTTAATACACTTATAATTTTATACAATAGCACTAGCAGATTGCTTAATGCCAGTAATTTTTTCTTTAGCATTTTTAGTTATTTCATCCATCTTATTTTCAGCATGGTATTGTAATTCCTCAGCTCTATCACGCAATAATTGCGCCTCATGTAACATTTTATGTTTTAAATCATCAGTAAAGTCTTTTGCGCCATCCATTAATTTACTTCGAGTAATACTACCTTTCTGTGGAGCAAAAAGGATACCTAAAGCTGCACCTGTAATAGCACCTAACAATAATGCACCAATTAATTTACTTGTATCAACTGAATTTTTCATTTTATAATTTTTTTAAATTAAATAATATCTCTCCCACGAATTAGTCTTAGCAAAATGGCAATGATGGCAATGATAAGCAGTATATGAACAATGCCTCCAAAATGAAAAGCAAAAAATCCAAGTGCCCAAATAATTATAAGAATTACGGCAATTGTGTAAAGTAAATTTCCCATTATTTATTTTTTTTATGATTATTAAAATGCTTTCTGTCAATTAAAATATTTTGTACAATTCATCTTATTAAATTATTCAATCAAATTGTTACAATAAAGAAAATATTATGAAAGCAGGGTATTGCTATTGGTAATGATATTAATCACTGCATTACGATCTTTATTTAATCTAACTTCCAAGCGCTTTAGTAATGCCTCTTCATGGCCGGCTTCAAATATTAAATCTGATTCAGTTAATTGTGGAAACTTCTCTTTTAATTGTCTGGATTGAACAGCCCAATTTCCTCTTACTTTGAGTTGCAGGGTTTGATTGTGTGGCACTTTAATTTTACCGGATGTTTGCATGAGATAGATTATGAATGAATTAATCTATCAAAGGTGTGTCTAATTTAGCAATACTATGTTACATAGAGCAGGCATTATCTTACACATTTTACTGTTTATGAAAAGAATGCAAATTGCTATATAAGTGAAAAATAAAGGAAAGAAAGGGAGCTATTTATAATCGGTCCATATACCACTTAATAATTTTTTCCATTTTTTGCTGTTTACAAATTGATAGAATTATCTGATTGATTCTTAAAAATGATGTTTCACTTTTAACAATATAATCAGCAGCTTTGTGGTGCATACAATTAACCGCAACTTCAATTTTATCTTGCGCTGATAAAATAATAACTGGAATGGTTGGATTATAAGCCAAAATCTTATCTAATACTTCTATCCCATTCATAGAATTTGCATGAATGCCATCCAATAAATAATCTAAAATGATGAAATCAGGATGATGATGGAGATTAGACAAACAATCTTCTCCATTTAAAAAAGTTTCAATGTTATATAAGTTTTGATTTAAAAAATCAATTTCTAATGATTTTAGAAACATAGGATCGTCATCTACTAAAAAAATTGTTAATATTTTACCATTTTTCACTGACATATTTTTAATTTAATCCAACAATTAGATTCTTTTTTTTGAAATTATAGCAACACTATGAATCATAGGTTTTTATATGTACACATAGTTCATCACAAGCACCTGAGCATACTATTTCTAATTGTCCAACTAAGGAAGAGAGATTAGTTTCGTCATGCTGAATTTCAGTCGAATACCGCTGAACTTGTAAAGCAATATCTTCAAATTCTTTAGCAATACCCATAATAGAAAAAGAGGGTATCATTTTATGAACAGCCGCATGTAAAGTAAGCCAATCTTTTTTCAATAAACTTTCTTTAATACTATCAATTAAAGTTGGTGTTTGATTTAGATATAATAAAATCATCTGTTTCATTAACAGCCTATTTGATTTGGTTCTAGCTGAGAGGTATTCTAAATTAACATATTTATATTTTTCGGGTATATTAACAGAATTATTTTTACTAGTTTGTAATTCTGAAAATTTCTTCTTTAAGTGGTATATAATTTTACTATATAGTATTTTTTCATCTATAGGTTTTGAAATATAATCATTCATGCCAATAGCCTTACATTTTTTCAAATCGGTTGAAGTAACATCTGCTGTAAGTGCAATAATTGGAATATTTGAATGCATGAAGTTTCTAATAAATTTAGTTGTTTCAAATCCATTCATCTCAGGCATTTGAAGATCCATTAAAATAAGATCGTATGAATTATTTTCTAATTTTACGATAGCTTCTTTACCATTTAAAGCCATATCATTACGGAAGCCAAAATCATCTAATAATGTTTTCATTAACAATTGATTTAGCGCCATATCTTCTACTACCAAAATATTAACATTAGTAATACTATCATCTAATTCAAAAATATCGTTTGATGTATATGAATCTAAACTGGTTTTTTTAAAATTAAGCGTAAAACTAAAGCTAGAACCTTTATCAACAACACTCTCAACACTTATTTTTCCAAGTTGTGCATCAACCAATTGTTTCACAATTGCTAATCCCAAACCGGTACCACCATATAGTCGGGATGTATTACTGGAAGCTTGTTGAAAATTTTCGAAAATACTGTTTATTTTATCTGAAGGAATGCCAATACCTGTGTCAGAAACAACAAAATTGATAGCAACTTTGTCTTCATCTTCAGCAATTAATTTTACTGAAACTTTAATTTGCCCATGACTCGTAAACTTTACAGCATTACTTATTAAATTGAGTAATATTTGATGCAAACGAACCGGATCTCCCAATAAAACATCTGGAATGTTTGAGTCATATTCTCTAATAAAAGCTAAATTTTTTTCCTGAATTTTAATTTCAAATAAATGAAGCAATGAGGAGATTGATGCAGATATTTTAAAAGGAATACTTTCAAAACTCATTTTTCCTGAATCAATTTTTGCAAGATCTAAAATATCATTAATCAATACAATTAAAGCATCACCGCTTAATTTAATGGCATGTAAATATTCATTTTGTTTATCCGTTAAATCTGTTTTAAGCAACACTTTCGTAAAGCCAATAATCGCATTCATAGGCGTTCTAATTTCATGGCTCATATTAGATAAGAATTGTTGTTTTGCTTTTACTGCATTTTCAGCAATCATAGTAGCTTCCTCAGCTTTAGCTTTAGCCTTTTGAGCTATAACAGTGGCATGTTCTGCAGCTATGCGTGCTTCAATAAGTTCTATGCTAATTTTTTTTTGTTCAGTTACATCTCTTGCAACAATAACAACACCTATTACTTTTCCACTTCCATCTTTATAAACAGACCCATTAAATAATACGTCTGTTAGTTTTCCATCAATGTGCCGTAGGGTAAGTGGTGAATCAATTACAAAATTATTAACGAAAACATTTTTGTATACTTTGCGAGCCATAACAGAATCGGTAAAGTAATCATAGAAATCAGTACCTTTTAAAGCTGATTTGGAAAGACCGGTTGCCAAAGAAAATGCTTCATTCATGTCTGTAATTTTACCTTTTACGTTTATTGTCACCAAAGGATCCATGCTAGCTTCAATTAAACTTCTGGCATAATTCATATCCTCAAATACTAATTTACTCATTTATTTTGGTTATTTATCTTTGCAAGCTATGTCTAATTCTTCAATTGGTCGTCTGTTTTTATATTTAATATTTTTATATTGAGAAGGAGTTAGCCCTGTAACTTTTTTAAATTGATTAGATAAATGAGCAGCAGAGCTATAGTGCAACTTGTAGGCTATTTCAGTAAAATTTAACTCATTATAACTTATGAGTTCTTTAATTTTTTCTACCTTATTTAGAATTATATATTGTTGAATAGTAATACCTTTTACCTCTGAAAAAATGTTGGATAAATAAGTATAATCATAATTCAATTTTGAACTAATATGGTCAGAATAATTCATTAAAGGCACATCGGAAGAAAAATGAATCATTTCAATAACGATACTTTTTATTTTTTCTATTAAAATAATTTTATTATCCTCCATCAGTTCTAATCCGGATTGTAATAACATTAATTTTAATTTTTGCATATCTTCATCTGAAATATCTTCTAAAATATCAACCTCGCCCATATCCATCATTACAAAATGCAGTTGAAAATGTGATAATGCTGCTTTTACAGCAAGTATGCAACGCTCACTAACCATGTATTTGATGTGTATTTTCAAAATGTATTTTTAAATGGAAGAAAGTTTAAGACAGACAACGTAATCTAAAAAAAGGAGCTAATTAAATTGATGGGATTTACATGCTACTTTTTATTATACAAAAGCCCAGTACAAAGTTGACGTTTTGATAAAAACAGTTGTTACATATATACCTCAAATACTTACATAAATACACTATTTTCAGTGTTTAGTGCTTATAAATATTGAAAATATAAATCCCAAACATCATCAATATGTTTGGGATTATACAATTAAGCATTATGAAAAATATTTTATTTAATTAGGAAGAATATCTATTATAACTGTTCGGTTATAAAACCGATCTTCAGGAAGTATATTTTCAAATGGGGCAGCATTTGCATCTGCGCCAAAACCATACACTTCATACTTAATATTATTTTTAGTTGACAATGCGCTTTGCAGTATATTTTTTACTGCGTCTGCCCTTTGTTGAGATAATTTAAGATTGTAATTAGCATCGCCAATATTATCGGTATGTCCATGAATGATTACGGTACCATTATCAGGTATTAATGGGGCTACAACTGCAGTTAAAAAGTTTTTATAAGAAAGTATGGTTTTTGATTTATCAAAATTAAAAAGAATAGAATACCTTAAACCCTCTTGTTTAGGATTATCTGCTTTAATTAGGCTTACAGAACTTTCTTTTGTAATAGTATCACCATTATTGGTAATCCCTACCATATTTATTTCATAATTACCTTGCGTATTATTACCGAGTATTGCTTTACCGGAAACGGATGCCTGATCTTCAGTATAAGGACCATACTGTTGAACAATCCCCTTTTCATCAGTAACATTTACCGACCATGATTTCAAGGATTTTTCAGCACCCTCAACATTAAAAAGTACATAACTATCTAATGGATTGTCTTGAACGGCAGAAATTTGAACCGGTTTTAGAAATGGTGATGTAGCACCCCCTACCTGCATCAATAACTCAGGTGATGAGCTGGAAATATCCACACGATGATCTTCTTCATTTAACAATGCTAATTGTTCAGTTGCCCCAGGTTGAAGAGATGGTATAGATGGTTTGCTACTCCCTTCGGTTGTAATTCTTGATGCATCAATACCATATACATTTACCAGATATTGTTTAATATTTTCAGCCATTGCTTTACCCTCGGCTATGTTGTTGATTGATGAACCACTTAATAAAATAGCACTTGTGGGATTTGCCCTTAATCTATCTCCCAAAATATTTAATATATTGTGATAAACTGCTAATTGCCTTGCTGATCTGCCTTGATTCAAATCACTAGGTTGTTCCTGTTGAATTTGATTTTCTCTAAAATCGGTAGCCTGGTTTTTGTTTAATAATATATAACGGCTAGGTATTTCTGCAGAGCCAACTGTAAAAAAAACTGAGTTAATTAGTGGGAAAGTTTCCTTCACTTGACGACGATTAGGAACCACTTTTGGAGCCCTTACTGTAAATTGAACATCTTTTACCTGAATAACAATTAGAGCAGGCGCATTAACAGCCATTGGAAGTGGTGCAGTTGCAATCGGAATTGTTTTTCTAGCTGTTCCAAACTTTAAAGCAATACCTGTTCTTACTGTAAATAGTGCCCATGATTCTATAGAACGAGGTTGCTCAAAAAGATCTGTTTGGAACGATGCAAAAGGAGAAAGTGTCATTTGTGTTCTACTTGTTTTTGCAGAAAGCGGAATATCAAAACCGGCTCCTGCCTGAGCAGATACAACAGTTTTATGAATAGCACTCCAATCTTCATTTTTATCTGTTTGATTTAATTGGGTATAATTAAATGATTTTGATATATTAATGCCAATGGTAGGACCAGCAAATACATAAAAAGCAGATTTAAATGGCGATAATCGGATACTAGGTTCAATGGTGATATAGCTTAAATTGGTTGTTAATGAAGCCGGACAATTACAAGGAGCCATTACAGCATCAAATTTTCCACCTCTATTATCATAAGCTATATTTAGCATGCCGCCCCATGTTTTATTAGGTCTGTATTCTGCTAAAATAGAAGCATAAGGTTTCACTCCATCACCTTTATGAAAGGCGCTGGGAACAGTTAATGCATTATTGATTTGTTGAGTTGTACCTCTGTATGAATTAAAATTAATAGCACCAGATTCTCCAAACCACCATACCGGCTGCACCCTTGTAACACTTTGAGCATTGACAGCAATACCTGAAACCAACAGGATAATTAGCAGTAAAAATTGTTTTTGTTTATCTATATAATTTTTTGACATGATTTTTATTTAAAATTTTAAAATATGCAACAATACACTATTCTAAGTGGGGTAAATATTATTTAGTTAGGTACATTAATAGTTGTATTAACCATTGTTACAGAAGCACTTAAAGAAATTGCACGACCGTTTAATACAGTTTGTACTGCATTTCCGGAAGTTGAAAAACTTACTCCTGCTTGTGATATGATTGTTCCGACCATAATTCCACCACCCGCAGCATTAATAGTAGCAGCACTGCCAACATACCAATACACATTTTTGGGTAATCCACCATTAATCATATTTACACTTCTAGCGCCAGATGGTCCGGCAATACCAACAGTTAGGCCTGATGCTGTTTGAAATACCCAAACTGCATTTGGATTTCCCATTGCATCGAGTGTAAGATTTCCATTGGTAATTTTAAAAGTTCCACTGGCAGATTTATATACACCAGGTTGTAAAGTCAATCCACCTAGTTCACCAGCCCCAGGATCAATTCCACCAGGCATAGAAGCAGGAGAAATGCTGTTGTATGCACTTGTTGCATCAAGAAAAGCATTTGAGGCTATATTAAATGACGTGGCTGTTCCTGGTGCAGGTGGAGCTGTAAAAATACCACCCGTTACCAATCCTACATTTAAAGGTGTTTCAGTATAAACAGCATTTGTAATACCATCATGAAAACCAGTAACCAATGTTGATGCAGCAGTGGTACCTATTCCACCATTATTAATAACTGTATTTAATCCCTGATTAGTAATGCCTGCATTACCACCAAATGCACCAAAAGTAGAAGCAGTGCCCAAAATTGAGGGCGATGGAGGCGGCTGAGCAGTTGTAGTAAATGTCCACACATAATTATTAGCTAACGCCTTACCGGTTTGATCTTTTGCGCCTGTTGTTACGGTGGCAGTGTAAACAGTATTAAGCGCTAATGGAGTACTGGGAGTAAAAGAAGCTTTCGTTCCTGAATAACTTACTACACCCGGTATTAAATTTATTCCCTGTTTAACAAAATATGTAGCCGATGTAATAGTAGTTGGATCCATTACAGTGCTGAAAGTTGCAGTAATAATTTTATTAATGCCTACGTTAGTAGCACTATCTAATGGGTCGGTTAAAATAATCATCGGAACAGAACTAGTAGAGAAACTCCAATTATAATTATTCATTAGAGCATTACCAGAAGTATCTTTAGCACCGGTTGTAATAGTACCTGAATACACCGTATTTGCAGATAATGGTGTATTGGGAGTAAATGTAGCTGTTACACCTGAATAAGTAACTACACCTGCAATAAGATTTGTTCCTTGTTTAATAATAAATGTATTGGTATTAATAGTAGTTGGATTCATTACAGTACTAAAAGTGGCTGTAATAATTTTACCCAGCACTACATTGGATGTGCCATTGGCTGGATCTGTTGAAACAACGGAAGGGGTATTACCTGTATTAAATGTCCAAACATAATTGGCCACCATCGCATTTCCAGCCTTATCTTTTGCACCGGTTGTTATGGTAGCTGTATAAATGGTATTTACTGCTAATAAACCTGCTGGTGTAAAAGTAGCAGTAGTACCGGAATAGGTTACAATACCAGGTATAGGTGTAGTACCCTGCATTAATACAAATGTTGTAGTATTAATTGTAGCAGTGTCCATTACTTCATTAAAAGTAGCTGTAAGATTAGTAGTTAAAAGAACCTTATTAGCACCGTTAGCGGGAGTTACAGTAAGTACTACAGGACAAACACCAATTATACCTGTTTCTTCAATTACTTTTTTACAACTGCTGCCAATAAAAGAGAATAGTAATAATATAAGCCAACTTATATTAAATAATTTAAGATGCCATTTTGGAAAAAACTGTTTGGCATCCTTAAAGCTTTTTAAAAAAAATTTCTGTGTCATTATCTTGTAAGTTTTGTGAAATGTTTAATACACAAAGTTGGAAAGATTAACACTTTGTATTATTACACATGCAATCAAAAAACTTATAGATTTTACAGATTTTCTAAATTATAGCTACGTTTTAGTTTTAATTGTTTGTAAAAAGAAGGCGCAAGTCCTGTAACTTTTTTAAATTGGTTTGATAAGTGGGCAACACTGCTGTAATGAAGTTTATAGGCAATTTCAGTAAGGTTCAGTTCATCATATAATAACAACTCTTTTACATATTCAATCTTATGCAGGATAATATATTGTTGTATTGTAATTCCTTTTACTTCAGAAAAAATAGCAGAGAGGTATGCGTAATCATAATTCAATTTCTTCGCAATAAAATCCGAATAATTTGTTTCAGGTAATTTATCCTCAAAATGAATAATTTCTACAATTACATTTTTAATTTTTTCAATTATAATACTCCGTTTATCATCTAATAATTCCAACCCTGATTTTAAAAGATTTTTTTTTAACTCTTTGCGTTGCTCATCAGAAAGATCTTCTAATATTTCTACCATACCAAGTTCAACTATTACATATTTTAAACCTAGTGCTTTTAGTTCTTCTTTCACCTTCATAATACAACGAAGGCTAACCATATATTTTATGTATAATTTCAATATAGAATAGGTTGAATTTTATTAAAGATAAATAAAGTAAGAGAATATGATGAAAAAAATTGTATTAATGGGCGAGGAAAAACGCATTTTCGCTGTATTAAACCATATTCAATTATTGTTAATTTACTATTTATTAAAAATTAGTTGTTGTAAGTTACTCCCTTCTCTAATCTCTTCATTGGCAGATTTTACCAATGTATCGCCTGGAAGTACATCACCAAATATTTCAACATTTGCATTATTTTCATTGCCTAATTGTATGGGAATCCATTTAACTATGTTGTGATGGAGGCATAAAACAAAAGTACCTGTGGTAGAATACAAGACTGATGATTTAGGTACTACTAAATGTGTTTCTTTTGTACTTAATGGAATACTTACATCAGCTATCATCCCGGGTAATAATTTTTTATCAACATTAAAAACATCCATTTCTATGCGTTGGGAACGTAATTTATCATCAAGTGCACCAGCCATTCTATTAATGGTAGCATGAAATAAAATATCGGGATATGCTTTAACTTTAAAATTAATTTTACTGTCTGATGTTAAGTATCGTGAATATTGTTCAGGTATTAACACAACTAAACGAAGTTTCTCTCTTTGCTGCAACACAAACATAGGCAAATCAGAACCCTTACCCGACGGGCCAACATACGCACCCGGATTAACGTTTCGTAAAGTAATAATACCTGCAAATGGAGCTTGAATAGTTAAATATTTTTTTGTATCCAATATTTCCTTGTAGGATGCTTTAGCTGCCTGCCATTGTGCATAATCAGACTTTTGTTTGGCCAATGCAATATCTAAATCATTTGGAGATATAGTTCCGGGAGTTTTACTGGTTTTTAATAACCGATTATAAGCAGCATTACTTGCAATATACAAAGCCTCTAATGATTTTAATTTAGATTCAGCTGCCAATAATTGTGCATTAATTTCAGGTGCTTCGGTAGTGGCTAATAATTGCCCTAACTTTACTTCACTTCCCACATCCACTTTTACTTCTTTAACAAAGCTATTAATTTTTGCATATATATTCACTTCCTGAAAAGCAATTAATTCTCCGGGTAATTTTAGTGTGCCATCTAAATGGGCATTATTCACAATAAAAACAGGTGTAGCAGAACCTAGTATGCTATCATTTTTACTTTGTACTTCTTTGGTGGTTGGCATACTTCCACAACTTACAAACATTGCAAACCCGGGAATAATGCATAAAAATATCCAAACTTTACCTATCATTTTCATGTTGATTTTGATCTAATTCAGAAATATAATGTTTACTCATTTTATCATGAGGATCTAACGACACAGATTGTGTAGTGGTTTTATTTTGTACCCATGCAAATACCAATGGCAATATCAACAACACTACAAAGGTAGAAGCCAATAATCCGCCAATTACTGCACGACCTAATGGTGCTGCTTGTGCACCCGCTTCACCCAATCCTATTGCCATAGGCAACATACCCATAACCATTGCTACTGTTGTCATTAAAATAGGTCTTAACCTGACTGTTGCAGCTTCAATAGCCGATAAAGAAGCATTCCCGTTTTTTAAGCGAATAGCCTCTGCGTTTGTTACCAACAATACTGTATTAGATATAGAAACCCCTACTGACATAATCATACCCATATAAGATTGTAAGTTTAATGTTGAATGGGTTATTAATAACATGGAAAGTGAGCCAAATAATACAGCAGGTACAGTACAGAGAATGACTAATGAAACTTTGAATGATTGAAAATTAGCAGCCAACATTAAAAAAATAACAATGATAGCAGTAATTAATCCACTTTGTAAACTGTTTAAAGTATCGGTTAATACCTGACTTAAACCACGTGTTTCTACAAACAAACCCCTAGGGGGCTTACCCAACAATTGTATTGCTTGCTCTACATCATGTGTTGTAGTGCCTAAATCTTTTTTATAAATATTTGCTGTGATAGATAATGCAGGAATAGCTCCTATATCATCATCTTGGCCATATACAGAATCTTCATGAATGGTAGCTACATCACCCAACATTGGACGATTATTTCCGGGTACTAACGGTATTTGATTGATGTCTGAAACAGAAGACATTTTACTTTCTGGAATTTCAACCTGTACTAAATAACTCAGTGATGTTTTTGGATCAATCCATACATTTTTTTCTGTAAACCTGGAAGATGAAGTTGCTGCTACAAATGAACGAGATATTTCAGCAATATTTGTATTCAATTGAGCAGCTCGTACTCTATCTACATGAATATCAATAGCAGGATAATGAATGGCTTCATCTAGCTGCACATCACGTAAATATGAAATATTTTTTAATTTTTGTATAATTTTTTGTGCAAATATTTCGTTTTGTAATTTATTTTTCCCAATT
>JAGWPI010000393.1 GCA_028877005.1 Bacteroidota bacterium
ATGATGTTGAATCCGCCGCCGACCTGGACGGACGAGGATTCCGCGAGCATGTCATAAAGTTTCTTTCAACCGCCTCTGCTTGCAAGAATGAAATTTCTGCATAATCTAATAAAATAGAGGGAGCTGCGGGATCTACTATAGTACCGGTAACAGGATTAAAATAAGGATTGGAATAATTATTCCAAGTATTAGTAACACCAACGGTACCGCCTATATCGCTACCACTATATTGGTTAGTGTAATATGCAGAACGGCGGGGATCATTTAGTGCCACCATTGGGTTCAATAATGTTTTAGTAACCACATAATCCTTTCTGTTACTTTGAATAAGGTTTACCCAAACCGGATTAGCATTGGGTGTAATACCGGTGTATACAAACACGGCATTATCAGCATTAGATTGGAAAACGCCACCTGCAATGGCTTCATTTACTTTGGTTTTAGCAGTTGAAGGATCTGAATCAGCAATCAACATAGCCATTTTTAATTTAAGAGAATTGGCAAATGTTTTCCATTTGGCCACATTACCGCCATAAATTAAATCAGCTGTTCCAAAGCTTTCTGCACTAGTGTTTAATCCATTAATGCAAGTATCTAACCTTTTCAATAAATCGTAATACACGGTTTTAGCATCATCATAAGCCGGGAAAGGATATTTATTGATGTTATTAGCCTGAGAGTAGGGTATATTACCAAAAGTGTTTACTAAATAATAATACGTGTATACTTCCATAATGTCGGTAATCTCTAACTCATTTTTAACAACAGCCGGATCAGTAACATCGGTAGGAATTAACAGTTTGGCTTGTTGAAAATTATTCAAAGCACCTACATATAGGTTATTCCAAAAGTTTTGAGGAATATTTCTGTTACCTAAGTTATAGTTACTCTCGTCAGTATAAGTAGCTTCTGTCCAGTATTGAGCAATCAAAGTAAAAATATTGGAGTTTACATTAGGTGTAGTAATATAATCTACCAAATTTTTCTGTGCATTGGTAAACAATGCATAAGAAGGAGCAGAAGAGGGATTCTTGGTATCTATATTCAGATTGGTGATGTTTTTTTGACATGATGCCAATGCAAATACCGATAGAATGCTATAAAATATTATTTTTTTCATAATACCTAATTTTAGAATTTGAATTTAACATTGAAACCGATATTGCGTACTGCAGGATATGAACCACTCTGATAGCCTTGTGCATTACCGGCACCTAAACCATCTTCGGGATCAGCATAAGGAACGTTTTTGCTGATAATCCACAAATTTCTACCAACAATAGCAATATCAATGCCTTTAATTGGCTTCATTCTTTCAATTGTTTTTTGAGGTATTGAATAAGAGATATTCAATTCTCTTAATTTAACAAAGCTGGCATCATACACAAAAGCTCTTGCAGGATTATAAACATATCCATACAAACCATAGCCGGTTCCACTGTTATCAACTCTAATTGTATTGGGTTTACCATCAGCCGTTACTCCTTTTAAGATAATACCACCACCGTTGGCTAAAGAATTACGAGAAGGATTACCTAAATCGTTTAATCCGGCAGTTTCAGCATAAATACCGTCTGCCAAACCATAATAAGTATCTAATGAGAATACATTACCACCATGGCGCATATCAATTAAGAAACTTAAGGTAAATGATTTATAACGGAAACTGTTGTTAATACCGCCGGTCCATTTAGGTGTGGCATTACCAATAATATCGGTTGTTTTGGTATCCATCATATAATAACCATCACTGCCTACAGTTCTTTGTCCGTTGGTATAAACAAAGTCATTACCCTGAATGGTACCAAATGGTTGGCCAACAGTTGCATTTACAGATACACCACCTTGATAAGATTGCAATACCTGATTTTGTTGGTTATTGAACAATGACAATACTTTGTTATTGATTTTGCTCCAGTTAACATTAATATCCCAAGAAAAATTTCTTGTTCTGATAGGTGTACCATTTAATGATAATTCAATACCGTTGTTTTGTATAGAACCAAAATTTACATATTGATTACGATAACCGGTAGCACCTGAGGTATTAACCTGTGTAATTAAATCAAAAGTTTTAGAAGTAAAATAAGTGAAGTCGAACCCTAAGCGATTTTTAAGGAATGACATTTCCAAACCGGTTTCAAAACTCTTTGTTCTTTCCGGTTTTAAATTGGGGTTGTTATTAACGGTAGGTAGCGATACCAATGCATTACCATTAAAAGGAGAATTAATAGTGTAGGTATTTAATACACTATGATAAGGAGCATCGTTACCCACTTCGGCATAGTTTAAACGTACTTTACCAAAAGAAATCCAAGGTGCATTATCTATCATTTTATAAAAAGCCCAGCTACCGGAAATGGCCGGATAGGTATAGGCATTGTTACCGGCAGGTAATGTAGAAGATTGGTCGCGACGAATAGTACCATCTAAAGTTAGCATGTCTTTATAGGTTAAAGTGGCACCTGCAAAAACCCCTCCTACTTCTTTTTCCAATAATGCTTCAACAGGTGCATTAATAGGATTTACTGAGTTAGATAAAGCATAGAAATTAGGTAGGTTTAAGCCACCATTGGTAGAAGCAAAAATGCTGGAATAAGTATCTTGGCGAAGATTAGCACCCAACAAAGCTTTGAAGTTAAAGTTCTTAGACAAGTCTTTATTATAAGTTGCTAAGAAGTCATAGTTCATTTCTTTATAAAAAATATTATTCCTGGAATAGAACGGCACATTTACAGAACCAATAGCATCTCTTTCTTCTTGTAAAGAGTTATAAGTATCCATAGAAACACGGCCCAATAAAGTAATGCTTTTGGAAGGGGTATAGTTGATATAAGCATTACCAAATATACGCTGACGGCTATCTTGTTCATAATTTTGATAACGAACAAAATACACATTATCCCAATAAATAGGATTGGTATTACCATTTACAGGGTCAGTCATATTCCAAGTAACATTTTTACCACCGGAATTAAAGTAAGCCGCTTTTTGTTGTTTAATGTCCACATTCATTTCCCACCATTGTCTAAAGTTCGACATGATATTGTTAGACTCATAACCGGTGCCATATCTTCCTAAACCACTAATTTCAGAGTAGTTTATGGTTCCGCCCACTGTTAAATCTTTTGATAAGTTGTGGGTTGCACCAAAATTGAACATGTTTTTAGTAATATTACTATTTGGCAAAATACCATTATCGCTGGTGCGTAAGTAACCCAATTTAAAAGTGCCATTTTCGCCACCACCATCTATAAACACACTGGTATTATATGAAACAGGATTAACAAAGAAAGTAGAAGGATCATTTTTGGCAGCTACCCAAGGCGTTGGTTTACCATAATTAGGATTACCCGGATAATTGGCAAATGCATCCCATTGGTACACCAATAAATTAGGATCGAACTTAGCACCATAAGAAGCATCTTCAGTTGTTGGCACAATTAACTGCGGAGTATTTTGTCCAAACTGGGGTAAAGGGGCATATAAAAAGTTGCCATCGGGCGAACCATAACCATAAGGGAAAGCACCACCAATTTCGGGTCCGGAACCGTAGTTGGCACCATATTGGTGTTGGTATTTTACAAAAGTACTTTTGTCATAAGAACCCACATTAGCACCAGCATTTACGGTAATACCTAAACCTCTTTTGGCTTTTTTAGTAGTAATTAAAATAACTCCATTAGCAGCTCTAGAGCCATATAAGGCAGAAGCAGCAGCACCTTTTAATACTGAAATAGATTCAATATCATCGGGGTTTAAATCGGCAGCATTACTACCATAATCATAACCACCTTGCCCAGCTCTTTGACCACCGGAAGCAGATGATGTATTATCAAAAGGAACACCATCTACAACAAATAAAGCCTGATTAGATTGAGAGATAGATTTAATACCCCTTAATACCACGTTGGTAGAAGCACCTAATGCAGTAGGTTGCGTAATTTGTAAACCGGCAACTTTTCCGGATAAACCATCCACAAAATTAGAATTACGGGTTTTACTTACCTCATCCCCACCTACTTCTTGTGCTGCATAGGGTAAAGCATTTCTACTACGTTTAATGCCCATCGCAGTTACTACTACTTCATCTAATTGAGAACTTTGACGTGCCAATGTAACTGCCACATCGGTTTCATTACCTAATTTAACTTCTTTAGTTCCAAAATTTACGGCTGAAATCACCAATACATCGCCTGATTTGGCTTCAATTTTAAAGTTTCCTTGCGCATCGGCGGCTGTAACAGCGGTGCCTTTTTTAACACGGACAGTAGCGCCATCAACAGGCTTACCGTCACCATCTAAAATGCGTCCCTTTACCAAATGTGTCTGCGCAAACAAAGTTGACACACCCAACAAAAGCACCACAGCTAATGATAGCAATTTTCTCATGTGTTTCGTTTTAATTTTCTAAAATTTGTTAATAGGCTGTTATCAATTAAACAATAGTATTAAGCAATTGTTAAATTGTAACAACGGTCAAATATAAGGACAGAATAGATTAAAAAATGCTGCAAAGCGACATTAGATTTTGATTAAAATAATTTTAGCCTATCAATTTATTGGCGCATTAAATTGTTATTTTACTCTACATAAATTATTGATTACAAGGTATTTAAGTACAAATAATTGACTTGTTAAATAAATATAAATAATAAAAAAAAATATACAATATGGCACTTTCATGCCATAATTAATTTTATAGTTGTATTTACAATAATTTTTAGACGCAACAATTTAAAATTACCTTTGGCCCATGATTTTATTAGATGGAAAAGTTGCCGCACAAGCAGTAAAAAATAATTTAAAAAGCCAAGTTGAATCTTTTACTTTACAAGGCTACCGTCCCCCGAAATTGGCGGCCATATTGGTGGGCAATAATGGCGCCAGCGAAACTTATGTAGCCAGTAAGGTTAAAAACTGTGCAGAAATAGGATTTGAATCACTCCTTATACGTTTGGATAGTAATGTATCAGAAACCAACTTATTACAAACTATAGAACAACTTAATCGAGATAATGAGGTAGATGGCATATTAGTTCAATTACCGCTACCCAAACACATTAGCGAGCAAAAAGTAATTGAGGCTATTCATCCGGCAAAAGATGTTGATGGCTTCCATCCTGTTAATGCCGGCAAATTAGTACAAGGCTTACCCGGTTTTATACCTGCCACTCCATATGGCATTATGCTTTTATTAGAACATTTCCATATTCAAACTAAAGGTAAACATGCAGTAGTAGTTGGCAGAAGTAATATTGTAGGTCGCCCCATGAGTATTTTATTGAGTAGCAACATCCCTTTTGGTAATTGTACCGTAACCATTGCACATTCTCATACTATTAATTTAAAAGAAATTTGCTTACAAGCCGATATTTTGGTAGCAGCACTAGGAAAACCGGCATTTGTTACAGCCAATATGGTAAAGGAAGGAGCCATTGTAATTGATGTTGGTATTACTAGAGTAGCAGATACAACCGCTAAAAAAGGATTTAGGATAAAAGGCGATGTAGCTTTTGAAGAAGTAGCCCCAAAAACAGCCGCCATTACACCCGTGCCGGGGGGCGTAGGTTTAATGACCATTGCCGGTTTACTAACCAATACTTTACAAGCCTATTTAAATAATCAACAGGCAAAGTAAATTAAGCTTTTCATTTAACTATAAAGTACACAACTAACCAATATGCAACAACTACCTGTAATGGAAAGTTTTTATACACTTCAAGGTGAAGGATATTACCAAGGGCATGCCGCTTATTTTATCCGTTTAGGCGGTTGCGATGTGGGCTGTGTATGGTGCGATGTAAAAGAGAGCTGGGATGCCTCTAAACACCCCTACTTAACCATTGATGCAATTGTAAACCAAGCAGTACAAACAGTAACACAACTGGCCGGCTCAACAAAAAATGTGCTTTGTGTAATTACCGGTGGAGAACCTCTTTTACACCCACTTAATGCCCTAACAACTGCTTTGCAGAAAGTAGGTTTTTTAACCAACATTGAAACCTCCGGATCATCGCCACTCAGTGGAAGTTGGAATTGGATATGTCTTTCCCCAAAAAAATTCAAAGCGCCAATACCTGAAATTATACCCTTAGCCAATGAATTAAAAGTGGTTATTTTTAATAAAAGTGATTTTAAATGGGCTGAAACTTACGCCGCAGCTACCAATGCGCAGTGTAAATTGTATCTGCAACCGGAATGGGATAAAGCTGCTATTGTTACACCGCTTATTATCGAGTATATTCAGCACCATCCAAAATGGGAACTGAGTTTGCAAATACACAAATACATTCATATATCCTAATTTTAACAATAACATTTCAAAAATATAGCCAAACTTGCTATTATAATTAGCCACATCATAATGCTTTAACCATTAAAGTTAGTTCAATGCCCATGCTTTAATTTGCCACGCATATTCAATCAACAAACAGCCCGGTATCTGTATGAAATATTACTTTGTTTATTTTGTTTGCCTTCTTTCAATACATGTGAAAGCACAAATATATAATCCTACAAACAGCAACCAAGCTGTTCAAAAACAATATAAGAAAGCCATGCAATATTTACAGGATGGATATGTAAAAGAAGCCATTCCTGTATTACACAAAGTGTTAGAGCAAGATTCAACTTTTTTGGATGCTTGGCTATCATTGGCAGGCGTGTATGGAGAATTAAAAAATTATCAATTGGCCATTCAGTATTACGAAAAAGTAAAAAATGTAGATAGTTTGTATTTCCTTCCATACAACCTGCCATACTCTATTAACTTAGCCGGCTTAGGACATTTTAAGGAGGCTGAGCTGGCAATAGAGCAATTTTTAGCTATTCCCTCTTTAAATGAAGTTAGCCGAAAAAGCGGCATTTATCGTCAAAAATGTTATCAATTTGCCCTTCAATATGCCCAAACACATCCAAAAGCCAACTCATCTGCTTTTATACCCAAAAATTTAGGCGATAGCGTAAACTCGCCTCAATCAGAATATTATCCAACATTAACTATTGACGATAGCCTGCTAATATTTACCAGAAGGGGCGAGGGAGCTACTGAAAACTTTTACCAAAGCATACAACATCATCAACAATTTTCAAAGGCCGAATTAGTAAAAGGTGATATTAATCTTCAACCTTATAAAGGAGCAATTACTGTTTCGGCAGATGGCGACTGGCTTATTTTTGCCGGCAATTTTAAAGATGGTTTTGGCAATTTTGATTTATATATTTCTTATTGGACACCTGAAGGATGGAGTGAACCGGAAAACCTGGGTCCAAATGTAAATTCAGAATATTGGGATAGTTCACCGGCACTAAGTCCCGATAATCATATTTTATACTTTAGCAGCAACCGCCCTGGGGGTTATGGCGGAAGAGATTTGTACCAATGTATCCGCCAAACCAATGGCCAATGGGGGCCGGCTACCAACATGGGCCCGATATTTAATTCTGTAGGCGATGACGCTTATCCTTATATACACGCTGATAACCAAACTTTTTATTATACCAGTGATGGGCTACCGGGTTATGGCGGTACCGATTTATTTATAGTACGAAAAGACAGTACAGGACATTGGGGTATACCGGAAAATGTGGGATATCCTATTAATACAATAGAAAACGAAGGTAGTATTACCATTAATTCATTAGGCAATACCGGCTATTTTGCCAGCGATAGAAGCGATAGTCGTGGGGGTTTAGATCTCTATTCCTTTCAAATCCCCGCTCACATACAACCCTTAAAAACTTTTTTTGTAAGAGGTATTGTTACAGATGCTTTTTCACAAAAAGGCGTACCCTGTACCATTGAATTAATTGATAACCATACAGGTAAACCTGTTATGCAAATTAAAGTGGATGAATTAGGTAAATACTTTGTACCACTTCCTATTGGCCATCAGTACACATTTATAATTAACAGAAAAGGATATTTACCCTACAGCGAGTTATTTAATATGCAACAACAAGTAGCTGATAGTGCTTACCAAAAAAATATAGGATTACAACCTATTACAAAAAATGCAGGTTTTACTTTTAAAAATATCCAGTTCAATATAAACTCAGCAGAATTACTACCACAAGATGCTATTGAATTAAATAAAATAATTGATTTTTTAAACGATAACCCAACCGTAACTATTGAAGTACAAGGCTATACAGACAATACCGGTAATGAAGCAGATAATATTCAACTTTCTACCCAAAGAGCAAAAGCTGTTGCCAATTATTTAGCCATACATGGTATTAATTATAAAAGATTGTCCTACAAAGGTTATGGCTCTGCCAATCCAATTGCCAATAATGATACGGAAGCAGGACGCATTAAAAATAGAAGAACTGTTTTGGTGATTACAGGTATGTAAATATTGTTGCAATGCACATTTAACATATATTAGTTGTAAAATAGAAAGAATTATTGATGGAAGATGCAATAGTTTATGAGCTTGCCCTAACACAAGTACCGGGCATTGGAGCAGTACAAGCAAAACAATTAATTGAACATTTTGGCACTGCACAACAAGTATTTGAATGCACAAAAAAGGAATTAGCACATATTGAAGGAATTGGAGAAATTAGAGCAAAAGCCATCAAAGCATTTCATGATTTTGAGCAGACAAACAATGAAATAGAATTTTGCCAAAAACACCATATTCAAATATTAACACTTCAGTCTGCACAATACCCACAACGCTTGTTACATTGTTATGATGCGCCATCAGTTCTTTTTTACAGAGGCAATGCCGATTTAAATAATAGTAAAATTATAAGTATTATTGGTACGCGTTTGCACACCGACTATGGCAAACAAATTACCGAACAAATTATAGCAGAATTACAACCCTACGAAGTACTAATTGCCAGCGGTTTAGCCTTTGGTATAGACAGTATTGCACATAGAGCTGCCCTTCAACAACAATTACCTACCGTTGGTGTGTTAGCACATGGCTTAAGTTCCATCTATCCCAAACAACATAAATTGCTGGCAAAAGAAATGCTGCAAAATGGTGGCTTATTAACAGAATTTAGCAGCACTGTAAATGCGGATAAACATAATTTTCCAAAGCGCAACCGTATTGTAGCCGGTATGAGCGATGCTACCATTGTTATTGAAACTGCCACAAAAGGAGGAAGTATGATTACCGCTGAGTTAGCTTACAACTATAATAAAGATGTATTTGCCGTTCCGGGAAAATTAACCGATACCAAGAGCAGTGGCTGTTTAAAATTAATTCAGCAAAATAAGGCTATTATTTTTACAGGAATACCTCAACTGTTAGATGAATTGGGATGGCAGACCAAAAAAATAAAAGTACCGGCACAAAGAAGCTTGTTTGTAGATTTAACTGAAGAAGAAAAAATTTTAATCAACATACTGCAACAAAAGGAAATGTTATCAATAGATGTACTTTACCTGCAAAGCGGGTTAAGTAGCAGCAGTGTAGCAGCGGCCATTCTAAATTTAGAATTACAAAATGTAATTACTGCATTACCCGGAAAAATGTATCGATTAAACTAATAAATTACCATTGGTTTAAATTGTAGCAAATTTGTGTTGTATTACAATGGTACCCTATCTTTGCACATGGCAACACAAAAAAACTCCGGCAATGCTACCCCTACTTCTCGCCTATTCGGCGAAGGTTTAACATTTGATGATGTATTATTAATGCCTGCCTACAGCCAGGTACTTCCCAGAGAAGTAGATATTTCCAGTTATTTAACCAAAGAAATAAAGCTACATGTTCCCATGCTGTCAGCAGCAATGGATACAGTTACAGAAGCCAACTTAGCCATAGCTTTAGCAAGGGAAGGCGGCCTAGGTATTTTACATAAAAACATGAGTATTGAAAAACAGGCAGAGCAGGTGCGTAAAGTTAAAAGAAGCGAAAGTGGAATGATTATAGACCCCGTTACTTTGCTGGTTGATGCTACCATTGGCGATGCATTAAAACTAATGAAAGAAAACAAAATTGGCGGAATACCAATTGTGAATAACCAGCAAAAACTGGTAGGTATACTAACCAATCGCGATTTACGTTTTGAAAATAACAAAAACAGAAAGGTTGCCGAGGTAATGACCAAAGAAAACTTAATTACCGCACCTGAAGGAACTGATTTAAAAAAAGCAGCAGCCATTTTACGCAACTATAAAATTGAAAAATTACCCGTTGTAAACAAACAAGGAAAATTAGTTGGATTAATTACCTATCGCGATATTTTGCAACTAACCAACAATCCCAATGCCGTAAAAGATGGCTATGGTAGATTATTAGTAGGTGCTGCATTAGGAATTACCAAAGATGTACTGGAACGAGCTGAAGCCCTTATACAGGTTGGGGTTGACGTAGTAACATTAGATAGCGCACATGGTCATAGCAAAGGTGTAATAGAAGCACTAAAAAGCCTTCGAAAAAATTTTAAACACTTACAAATTATAGCAGGTAATATTGGCACAGCAGAAGGTGCTAAAGCATTAGCTGATGCAGGCGCTGATTGTATAAAAGTGGGTATTGGACCGGGTTCTATTTGCACCACACGTATTGTTGCAGGAGCCGGCGTGCCCCAACTAACGGCCATAATGGAAGTGAGCAAAGCATTAAAAGCAAAAGGCATACCGTGCATAGCAGATGGAGGAATTAGATATACTGGCGATATGGTAAAAGCCTTAGCCGCAGGTGCTAATACCGTAATGATGGGAAGTGTTTTTGCAGGTGTAGAAGAAAGTCCGGGTGATACCATTATATATGAAGGCCGTAAATTTAAAGAATACCGCGGCATGGGCAGTCTTGGTGCAATGAGCCAAGGAAGTGGAGACCGTTACTTTCAGGATGTGGAAGATGACATTAAAAAATTTGTACCTGAAGGAATTGAAGGCAGAGTAGCTTATAAAGGTAATTTAAGTGAAATAGTATATCAGTTTGTAGGCGGATTAAGAGCAGGAATGGGCTATTGCGGCGCCAATAATATAAAAGCTTTACAAAATGCTACTTTTATAAAAATTACCAACGCAGGCATGAAAGAAAGCCATGCCCACGATATTGATATAACCAAAGAAGCACCTAATTATAGTAGAAAATAAAATAATGTGTGTAATTGTTGGAACTTATATTTTTCTTGCATGCACAGTTGCACTGTAACAACACATGCTTCAAAGCCTCTTACTTATAGAGGCTTTTTATGTAAAACAATTCAATTTTTGTAATCGGTTATTCCATCATGCAATTTGAGTTTCAATACAACAGCAATATTGTATGCACGTTGTTTGACCAATTCGGCCATTTGCCCCGCAAATAAACTGTCAGTAACAGAAAAAAACAAATAAACCCAACGCTTGAAATGCTTTTCCTCAATTTTCATTTGCTGATGAATTAATCTATGTTTTTGCAGAGGATTTCCCAAATAACCGCCTTTATAAAACAGAGCATTTTCCCAAAATAAATATTGTCGTTCTAAATGTTTCTGCCATTGTACGGCATTAAGCCCAACAAAAAATGGATATAATAAAGTATCCTTTTTTACCTCATTATAAAAAGCATTTACTAATAATTCAATATCTAATCTATTGTCAATATCTTTTTTCATATAAAGTTGAGAAAGTAATAGAGAGAAACAAGTTGATTTTATATAAATAAAAATACATAATATATTGC